>JACQEE010000252.1 GCA_016200725.1 Chloroflexota bacterium | reverse complement strand
GATCGGCGCGGGCGCGGGTCGGTTCACCGAGCACCTCGTGCGGCACGCCAAGTTCGTCGTGGCCACCGATCTATCCGAGGCTATCCTGGTCAACGCGGCGCTCGGCGCGGAGAACATGGTCGCCGCGCAGATCGACCTGCTGCGACCACCGCCGATGAAGGTGCAGTTCGATGTCGTCTTCTGCCGCGGCGTGCTGCAGCACACGCCCGATCCGAAAGCCGCCATCGTTGCCATTCACCGCCTCGCTGCTCCTGGGGCACTCGTCGTCTTCGACATCTACGGGCCGACGGGCCGGCTTGGCAACCTCGAGCCGAAGTACGCCTGGCGGGCCATCATCCCCCATCTTTTCAGCCAGGACTCCTTCTCCCGCTTCCTCGACAAGCGCGCCCGTCGTTTGCTTCGTCTGCGCTGGCGTCTGAAGCCCATCTTTCGCTGGAAGACCCAGCGCCTGCTCGACTACTTGCTGCCGATCGCCGATTACAAGGGCGGCTTGCCGTTGTCAGACGACCAGTTGGTCGAATGGGGCAAGTTGGACACTGTGGACGCGATGTTTGCGAAGTACGACAAACCTATGCGCTACAAGGATGTCGTGAAGGCACTCGAGGAGATCGGGGCGACTATAGTGGCGTCAGACCATGAGTTCAACATGTTCAAGACGCAGACGCGCAGCGCGGCGAGAAGTGCCGAGGCCTCAGCTGCCCATCTCCATTGAGCCGTTGCCGGAGGCGCTGATCATGCTGGGTAGCGCGTCTGGATAGATGACGACGGTCAAGCCGTAAGCGAGCAGGGCAACGCCAGCGATCCGTGCGATGCGCGGGCCATGCGGCAGTGCCTTCTCGGAGAACACGAGCAAGGTAACTCCGCCCATTGCCGCAACGTTCATGATGCCGAGCGGGAAGAGGATCACGAATAGGAGCCAGCAGCAGCCGACGCAGTAGGTGCCATGGGCAAGACCCATCTGGAAAGCGCCGGTGTAGCCCTCGCGCCACGACGTGATCACCCACCCGAGTGGCGTCCGGCAGGTGGAAAGACAGGCGTTCTTCAGCGGGGATAGTTGATAGAGACCCGCCAGCATGAGTACGCCGCCGCCGATCCGCGCGCCGTGATCCATGAGGAACTGGTAGTTGTTCGCCAAGTCTTCGAGGCCGGTCGCAATGAAGTACGAAGCGACGCCGAAGAGTGTCCAGATGACGAGGTATGAAGCGACGAAGACCCATGTGGGAACGAAGCCGCGGCCTTGGCTCTCGCGGGTGCGCGAAACCTTCGCGAATGTGAGGACCATCGGCGCGGCCGTGGGGAACATCATCGCCACCATCATGAGCACCCACATGCCCATGAACAGTACCGTGCTCATGTCCATCGTGAGCATGCGGTCCATACTCGAGGTGTCCATCGTCCGCGATTGCCAGACGACGACACTCCAGGTGACCGCGGACATGACGAGCAGCGCGGCAAGGATCACGAAGCGTTCGCGGCGCAGTTCGGGCGTGGAGGCGGCTACCATCGCGATGCGTTCACCGATAGACGTTACAGGGCGACTGACGCCTAGTTCTTGTATTTGACCTTCGCGATGAATGCAGCCTTGTTGGGATAGGAAAAGGGCAGCCCTTCGGCGGTGGATTGGCAGGTCTTGCCGGAGAGCACTTCTGCCTTCTTGAAGATGAATCCAGTCCTATGGTTGATTTCGACGCTCTCGGCCTCTCCATTGACGGGGTTCTTGATTGGCTCTGTCTCAATGATGCCTACGTTCCCCATCTTGACCGTCGCCTTCTGCCCATTAACTTTGAAGGAGAAGTTGACGAATTGTGGGTCGAGGACCTTGGAGAGGGTCATGGGCAGAATCTCGAACGGCATCCCGCCAGCCTGGCCGCTGGCGATCTGGAGGAGAGCGTCTCGCTGCGCCTTGTTGGCCTTGGCGTCGAAGAGCAGTAACGCGGTGCCGTTACCCTGATGGATAGCTCCGGGCCATTTCGCCAGAAACCCCAGGGCAAGACCATCGAGGGAGACCGTGCCATAACGACCTTTGGTGATCTTCCATGCGCCCATGCCTTCGCAGTAGCCCATCGTCGGCGGCGCCTCGAACTCGCAGGGGCAGCCGTAATCGCAGTTGCAGGCTTGGAAATAGTCGGCATCGATGGACCACTTGGTCTTGGGCTTCGTCTGCGTTGCCATAGTGCCTCCAGGGCATCGAAAGGGTGCGACGATTATGCGAGGGGCGGCACGCACTGTCAACAACGTACGCTAGCATTCGTTGAAAACTGAATCACCTTGCTTCTCGAGATAAGCGTCAGTATCATGTGGCTGATGTTCAAAGCAGAAGCCATCACATTCGGACGGCTGCACACTTGGACGCTGTCGTTCTACTACGACAAGCGGCGGGACTGGCTGGCGATCCGCGCACCGTGGCCGGCCGGTGGGCGATGGATCGAACTTCCTGACAACCTGCGGATCAAGGTGGACCCGCAGACAGGGGACGCGCTGGAGTTTCAGATCAAGGACTTCCAGAAAGTGTTCCTGGCGAAGCGACCTGACCTGCAACCGCAGTGGGAGCAGATTAAGCCATCGCCGATCGCACTCAGGCGCATGGAAAACACGCCCTTCATCCATCACTTTCTCGAGCACGTCCAACAGTTGACATACCAGCGCGGCGAGCAACTGCGCCCTGCCGCATCCTAGCCTGGCGTAATGCAGGCCTGGGCATCCCTGCGTCTTTGTCCTTCCACACGATAGCTTCCCGGGCGGACTCGACTGCCTCTAGCGCCTGACCGTGCCAGCACGTATGCTGCGCGCGAAGCGAGGCCACCATGACCGACACCGAGTTGTGCTATCTCACGCTCGCCGATGCGGCGAGGCTAGTTCGAGCGCGGAAGGTATCGCCAGTTGAGTTGACGTGCGCGGTGCTGGCTCGCATCGAGGCGACGCAGTCGAAGACGAACGCGTTCATCGCCGTGATGGGCGATGAGGCGCTGGGACAGGCGAAGAAGGCGGAGCGGGCCATCGCGCGCGGCAACTACCTTGGCTCGCTACACGGCATCCCCGTTTCGGTGAAGGACATCTACGACATGTCGGGCTACCTCACGACGTGCGGGTCGCGGGTGTTGCATGACAACATGGCGAAGCGCGACGCGACGGCGGTAACCCGGCTGAAACAGGCGGGCGCGGTCATCGTGGGCAAGAACAACATGACCGAGTTCGCCGTCGAATTGCCGAGTCCAGTCTACGGCTCCGCGCGCAACCCCTGGGACACGGAGCGCAGCCCCGGCCTCTCTAGCAGCGGTTCGGGAGCGGCGGTCACTGCAGGAGCCTCGTTCGCGTCGTTGGGGACGGACACAGGCGGCTCGATACGCCTCCCCGCGGCCTTCTGTGGCTGCGCTGGCATCAAGCCAACATACGGCCGAGTGTCTCGGCATGGCGTCTTTCCGCTGTCGTGGTCGCTCGACCACGCCGGGCCGCTGGCGCGCACCGTGCGTGATTGCGCCATCGTGCTCGAGACGATCGCTGGGCTGGACGACCACGACGCGACGAGCAGCGAGCGAGCGGTGCCGAACTATCAGCGCGCGTTGAAGCGCGACCTGCGCGGCGTGAAGGTGGGCCTGCCGAAAGAGCATTTCTTCGATCTGATCGACACGGAGATTGGGCCGGTGGTGCAGAAGGCCATCGCGGTGTTGCGTGAGTTGGGCGCGAAGGTGCGCGAGGTCTCGATCCCCGGTGCGGCGAAGACCGGCCAGGCGGTCGGCGGCATCATCCGCGTTGAGCAGGCGGCAGCACATGAGAAGTGGCTCCGCACGCGGGGCGACCTCTACGGCGGGACGCTCGGCGACCGCCTCCGCGCGGCGGCACTCGTGCCTGCAGTCGCTTACCTCGAGGCGCAGCGTCTGCGTCAGGTCATCACCGATGATTTCAACGCCGCGGTGCGCGAGGTTGACGTACTGGTGACGCCATCGACGCCGATTCTGCCCTACAAGATCACCGAGCAGCCGAAGGGCGGCGCAGGTGAAGGCACAGCCATCGCTCGCTTCACGATGCCCTACGATCTGACAGGCATGCCTGCGATCTCGATTCCGTGCGGGTTTGCTAAGGGCCTGCCCGTGGGTCTACAAATCGCCGGTCGCGCCTTCGACGAGAGCACCGTCTTCCGCGTTGCACACGCTTACGAGCAGGCCACGGAGTGGCGGAAGAAGCGGCCGTCGGTGTAGAACAAGGCAGATTTCAGGATGAAGGCGCCGCCAGCGCTTGTTTGACGGACTCGCGCACTTCCTTGTTATCCGGGAAGCGGCCAAGTTGGTGCTTCGAGAAAATATTGCGGCCATTGATGGAGACTTCGAAAGCGCCCTTCGGGCCGGGCGCGAGTTTCACCCCGTTCAACTTTCGGTTGAACTCTTTCAGCAGCACTTCCGCCAGACTGACGGCGTCGGGGAGATAGCCTCACTCGACGCAGTAGGCGATCTCGATTTCGGGTTTGCCAGCCATCGTGCTCCTTACTGCCGCTATTATAGGGACGGCTTCAGCGGGCGGAAGCGCTCGAGGCGTGGCAGCGGGGCGCCGAGCAGCGGCAGCGCATAGCGGGCGAAGGCAGCGGTCGGCAGCCCGGACTTCGCATCGAGATACTCGCTTGGCAGTATGCGCTCTTTAGCAGCGACAGCCTCGAGTGGCGTCGTGCCCATCGAGCAGCGATACGGTTTGTCGGACTGGCGCTCGAGCGTCACCATCACACCGCTCTCGCCCCTCGCAGCGAGCCGCGCGGCGGCGCGGCCGGCCTCAAACCCCTCTGTAGCGTCGGTGCGCGATACGCAGGCGAGGAACGAGCGCTGGATGGTGCCCGGCTTCTCGAAGCGTACGCGGGCCTTGAGATGCTTGGCGAGACGGCGTGCCAGGTACTCCCCAGTGCTGGCGTAGTAGGGATGGCCGAACTCGTCGACGTACTGGGGCTTGCCATGCTGACCGAGCGGGCCCTTCGGGCCGCGAACGTTCTCGACGACGACGGCGACGGCATATCCAAAGCGCGACACCGCGTTGTCGACGGCTGTTATGAAGGAATCCTCGTCGATAGGTTGCTCAGGGATACCTATGACATGAGGTGCGTCACGTTCGTCGCGTTTGCCCAGGGCTGTCGCGGCGGCGAGCCAGCCGGAGTTGCGGCCCATGACCTCGAGCACGGTCACCGGGGCGGCCTTGCCGAGCGCTTCGGCGTCGCGGCCCACGCCCATCGTGGCGATAGCGAGAAAACGTGCGGCGCTGCCGTAGCCCGGTGTATGGTCCATAGCGGGAAGGTCGTTGTCGACCGTTTTGGGCACGCCGACCACGGCGAGGTCGAGGCCGGCCTGCTGTGCGGCCTTCGCTAGGTGCAGCGAGTTCTCGGCGGTGTCGTTGCCGCCGAGCCCTGCCACGCAGCGGATGTTGAAGCGGCGGAGCACAGCGAGCGCCTCGTCCATGTCGTCCGGCTTGAGTTTGCGTCGCGCCGAACCAAGAGCGGCGCCGGGGGAGCGTGCGACGCCGCTCCAGACCGAAGCGGGCTGGTGGCCGAGGTCGATGATGTTTCCTGCGAGCAGGCCTTCCATCCCGTGGACGGCGCCGAGGATAGAGGCGAAAGCTTTCCTGCGGAGCGCCTCCTCGACGATGCCGGCGAGGCTGCGGTTGATGACAGCAGTGGGGCCGCCGGACTGCAGAACGAGGAGATTACTCGTGGGTGCCATGAACTCATTGTAGCGTGGGTGACTCGCGGGAACCCTGTGCTAGACTGGCTGACGCCACGCGGCCAGAAGGCCTCTCGCTCTTATGATGACGCCCATCCCAACCGCGGAAAGCGGCAAGCCGGCCATCGACGTTGCCTCCGAGTTGACGCAAGCAGCCGGGGGAATATTGCGCAGCCGCTTCCGCAGCCAACTGGATATCAAGCACAAGGGGCGCGCGGACGTCGTGACGAACGTGGATATGGAGGTGGAGCGCTTCATCGTGTCGCGCCTGCGGGAGGAGTTCCCTTCTTGCGCCATTTTGGCAGAGGAATCTGGCAAGGGCGGCGCGATCGCGGCAGAGTGGACGTGGATCATCGACCCACTCGACGGCACGCGCAACTACTCGATCGGCGTACCGCACTTCGCGACGACGATGGCGCTGGCTCGGGGCGATGAGGTCTACCTCGGCCTGACGTACGACCCGCTGCGTGACGAGTTGTTCAAGGCCGTCCGTGGCGAAGGCGCATCGTTGAATAGCGAGCCGATGCGCGTGTCGCCTGTAACTCGGTTGGCAGACGCTGTTATCGGCACCGACATGGGCTACAGCGACGCGATGGGCGCGTATGCACTGCAACTCTTGAGCAAGTTGTGGCCGGGTGTGCAAACAATACGGGTCATGGGGTCGGCGGCACTCGGCTTGGCGTATGCGGCCTCCGGACGCCTGGGGCTCTATTTCCACCACCTGCTCTCTCCGTGGGACATCGCCGCTGGGATCCTGATGGCGCAAGAGTCCGGGGCTATCGTGACCGACCGCAACGGCAAGCCAACGTCCTACCACACGTCAACCATCCTTCTCGGCAACCCCCAGTTGCACGCTGAGTTTCTCCAACGCACGAACGGACTGCCGTGGAGAACGGCTGAGGTATAGGGCGAAGCCAAGGATCGGTACGTATAATGGGTCCGTGAACTCCCGTTTTTCCTTCGTTGCTTCTCTGTTGGTTGTGCTCGTCGCGGCCTGCGCCTCTGGTCCCCGCACGTCCGAGGCGAGCCCGCCCGCCAGTGCTACTCCCGCCTCGCCTGCTTTGTCTACACGGCCCGTGGCGACGGGCACTGCAGCCGCGGCGGCGACCGTTTCGGCCACTCCCGCGGCGGGTGCTCAACCAACTGCCACACGTCCGCCTCCGACGGCGGGGGTCACGGCCACTCCGAGTCTTAGCGTCGACTGCACCGCGAACAACCCTGCATGCACGGCAGTGGTCATTCAGGGCGACGCACCGGCTACGCTGCCCAATGGCAACCTAAGCCCAGCGCGGGGCTTCGCGGATCCCTCGATTAGAAAAGATTCAGCAAGCAATCGTCTGTGGATGGCTTACTCGTGGCCGCACACTACGCTCGCTGGCCGCCTCCCTGTGGTCACGGTGGACAACCACCTTGCCCATAGCGACGACAACGGCACGACATGGGTCTTCGATCGCACGCTGTGGACGTCCCAGGCGGAGAATGATCCTACGACCGGCGAAGCCGGTTACTCCAACAATGAGACCGTCTCGCTGGCGCCGCGGCAAACGCCCTCGGGTGTGGCCTGGTACTACGTGCGGATGCGTTATTTCACGCGAGTCGGCGGGTTCAAGTTCAACACCTTTCACCTGCGAGTGGGCCAGGCTGCTTCACCCCTGCAGCTGGCCGACGCCAGGGAGGGCGTGCTGGGCGGCGCGCTGACGCCGAAGGAGTGGAACGTCGACACCGATCTCTCTAAGTTGGCGCCGGATGTCGCCGCCTGCACTTGGAGCGACCCTGGCTTGCTCTTCCAGAACGACAATCTCTACCTTGCCGTGCAGTGCTACGTCGTGAACCAGAGCGGCGAGCACCCCGATCGCGAGTTCGTGGCCCTCTTCGCCACGAAGCCTGATGGCCCAGCGCCTGCCTGGAAGTGGCGTTACGTCGGCAAACTCACCATGCGTGAGGACGCGGTTGCGCTGGGCGGCGAGAGTTTCACCCAGACCGACCTGGCCTACAGCCGCGACGGCGCGCTCATGGTCATCGTTTCTCCAAGTATGCCCGGCATGTCGCTCGAAGCGCACACTGGCTGCCTAGCCATCGAGGTCACCTCGCTCGAGCCGCCTGTGCTCGCGCGCGATGCCTCAGGACGACCCAAAGTGCGGGCGAGCGTCACCGCCTCCGACCTTGGCACTGAAGGCCCTGGCGCCTGCGGCTACGATCCCGCGTCCGTCACTGGCATCGTCATCATGCGACGCGTCGTCGGGCAGGGACAACTCGTAGGCACACTCACTGCAACTGGCCTACGGCCCTAGTCCAATCTGCCCAAAGTTGCCGCGACAGGTGCCACTCCCTAGAATCGCGATGAAGTGGTCAATTGGGGGCAGCCATGCGCGTCTTGAGCCCGGTCGGGCAGCGGCCAGCGGTTGAGGGGCAGCAGCATCGCCAAGCGGTGCGCGTCTCCGGCGAAGTGATTGGCATCATCGACGACGGCCTCTCCGGCGCCTATTTGCCACATCTCGCGGCGACGCTGCAGCAGGCAGCCGAGCCTGCGAAGGTCATCTACTGGACGAAGACGAACGGCGGGGCCCCTGCGCCCCTCTCGGTCATCGAGCAACTCGCTCACGAGTGCGACGCAGTTATTGTGGGTGTGGCTCTCTGAGGGTCGTGTACGTCGGGCTGTATGCACGACTCATCACGACTCGCCAGGCAGGGAACGCCGACCGCCACTATCGTTTGGGACACGTTCGAAAAAGCGGCGCGTACGCAATTGAAACTCCATGGAGTCCCAGACCTGCGGATGCTTGTCATCCCGCATCAGGAACCAGGAGCGACCGAAGCCGATGTGCGCTATCGCGCCGAATTGGACGCACCGCAGATCGTGGCGCTGCTGCGCACGCAGCCATCGCAGGAAGGGCCGTAGCGTGACTAGCGGGGTGGAGCGCGCTGAAGCTATCGATGTGCCCGACTACCACGCCGCGGTGGAGATGTTTTTTGAGCGCGGCTGGACAGACGGCCTCGCAATCGTTCCGCCGACCGAGGCCAAAGTCGAGGAGATGGTGCGCTACTCTGGCCGCGATGCGCTCGAGACGCTGGGCGCGGTGCCGCCCTTCGGCGGACTAGCGACTATCGAGAAACTTGCTGTAAACGCAGTCATGGCTGGCTGCAAGCCAGAATATTTCCCAGTAGTCATCGCCGCGGTGGACGCCATGCTCGATCCCTCATTCAACCTCAACGGAGTGCAGACCACGACGCATGGGGGCGAGCCGCTCCTCATCGTGAACGGGCCAGTCATCAAGCAACTTGGCTTCATGTACGGCGACGGCGTCTTCGGCAGCGGCTCGCGGGCGAACGGCACAGTGGGACGCGCTGTCCAACTCATCCTGTGGAATCTGGGTCAGAACCCGCCGGGTGAAGTGGACAAAGCATGTATGGACCACCCAGGCAACTGGAGTTTCTGCATCGCCGAGGACGAGGATGGTAGCCCGTGGGAACCGCTCCATGTCGAGCGAGGTTTGCCGCGGGAGGTGAGCGCGGTGACGGTCTTTCACTGCGAGGCTCCGCACAGCATCGGCGGCGCGCCGGTCCCCGACGGGCTCGAGGAGCTGCTGCGGCCTATCGCCGCGACGATGGGCGCATTGGGTAACAACAACGTCCGTCACTTCGGCGAGACACTTCTGGTGCTCAATCCACTTCAGGCCGCGTTGTTTTATCGCGAAGGTTGGAGCAAACGCGATGTAAAGCAGGCTGTCTGGGCTCGGGCCCGTAACAAGGCCAAGCAGTTCAGCCGCTCGGCGTTCTCAAAAGGCATCGAGGAGCAGGTGCGCAAGCACGCACCGTGGATCAACTTTGACGATCCAGAGCAGGACGTGCCGATCACGCTGTCGCCGGACGATATCCATATAGTCGTCGCGGGCGGACGGAGCTACTTCGCGGCGTGCTGCCCTGGGTGGGGCTACTACGGCGGCAATGCCATCACCCGAGAGGTGCGCATCCCCAAGTCGTGACTGGCGATAGATGCAGTGGCGAAAAAAGAGCCGGTCAGGTTACCTCACCGGCTCTTTTGATGCCTGACCATTACTTTACCGGATGAAGACCGGCGCCAGTACGAGGGTGATTGTGCTCAACAGCTTGACCAGGACGTGCAGTGATGGGCCTGCGGTGTCCTTGAAGGGGTCGCCAATGGTGTCGCCGACGACGGCTGCGGCGTGAATCTCGCTGCCTTTCTTGACGACATTGCCCTGGTCGTCCTTCATCCCGCCCGATTCGATGAACTTCTTGGCATTGTCCCAGGCGCCGCCAGAGTTGTTCAGTACCGTGGCGAGGAGCAGGCCGCTGATGGTGCCAACCATGAGGAAGCCACCAGCCGCTTCAGCCCCCCCGAGTACGCCGACGATGATCGGTAGAGCGATGGCGACAACGCCGGGAAGAATCATCTCTCTCAGACCGGCCTTGGCTGTGATGTCCACGCACCTGGCGTAGTCGGGGCGGACCTTGCCCTCCATGAGTCCTGGGTTCTCCCGGAACTGTCTTCGTACCTCTTGAATGACGGCGCCGGCTGTCTTGGCAACAGCGCGGATGGCGAGGGAGCTGAAGAGGAAGGCTAACATCGCGCCCATGAACGCGGCGACGAAGACTTTCACGTGTGTGAGGTCGATTGCCCCGAAGCCTGGCTGTGACTTCGTTACCTCGTCGATGTAGGCGAAGAACAGTAAGAAGGCGGCGAGACCGGCTGATCCGACCGCGTAACCCTTGGTGAGCGCCTTGGTCGTGTTGCCGACGGCGTCGAGGCGGTCCGTGACCCGGCGCGCTTCGCCGGGATTGCCCGACATCTCGATTACGCCGTTGGCGTTATCGGTGATCGGTCCGAAGGTGTCCATCGCCAGGATGTAGGCGGCGGTCATGAGCATGCCCATCGTGGCGACAGCGGTGCCGAACAGACCGGCACGCGTATCGGAGATGGGGATGCCTGTGCCATGGAAGGCGTGCTTGCCAAGCCAGAAGGAGATGCCAAGCGCAAGGCCGATGACCAGCGCGGTGAAGAAGGTGGATTCAAAGCCAACCGCGATGCCATTGACCGCGTTCGTTGCTGGACCGGTCCGCGAGCCTTCGGCGTTGTCCTTGACCGGCCTGTACTTGAACTCGGTGTAGTACTGCGTGATGAAGACGAAGACGACACTGGTGATAATGCCCACGATGCCAGCGAGGAAGTAGTAGCCCCACTTCACGCCACCGTCGCCCAGCATGACATTGCAGGAGAGTGCAAGGAAGCCAATGCTTAGCACAACGGCAAGGCCGAAGCCCTTGTTCAGGGACATCATCGGGTCGCTCTCCTCCTTCGTTTTGAAGAAGGGGATATTCGAGCCGACGGTCATGACTCCGAGGGCAGTCGCAAAGATGCCGAAGGAGCGGACCACGAGCGGGAAGAGTACCCAATATTCGGGGTGCGGTATGCCCGGCACGTTTTTGACCGCCAGGTAAATGATGACGCCCAGAATCATCGCGCCGATGTTCTCGGCAGCGGTGGACTCGAAGAGGTCGGCGCCGCGGCCTGCGCAGTCGCCGACGTTGTCGCCCACCAGGTCTGCGATGACGGCCGGGTTACGCGCGTCGTCTTCGGGGATGCCCTTCTCTACTTTGCCGACGAGATCGGCTCCCATGTCGGCAGCCTTGGTATAGATACCGCCGCCTAACTGGGAGAAGAGTGCCACGAAGGAGGCGCCGAAGCCGAAGCCGACGATCAGGAAAGGAGCGAGGTCAGGGTTGTTGTTTCCATCGAAGGCGTAGTACATGACCGTCACGCCCAGCAGGCTGAGCGCGACGATTAGGAAGCCGGAAACCG
>JACQEE010000253.1 GCA_016200725.1 Chloroflexota bacterium | reverse complement strand
CCTGCTTCGCGACCTTGATTGCCATCGGCCACCTCGACGAGATGAACTGGGGAGAGCGGCTCAGCATAGTCATCTGAGGCAAAGGCGTGTCAACTTCGCATGTGAATTGAGGCCAGTTGACAAGGGTTTCGTACGGGGTATGTTCATGGCAGTCCGGATGGAGGGGTTGCCATGAAGAAAAAGCCCGCAATTATCGATGCCGACGGCCATCTGCATGAGGACGCGCAGGGTATCGCCTCTCGGCTGCCTTCGCCATTTGGCGACATGCGCATCTTCTCGCGGCCCAACTTCCCATACCGCAACCTCTTTCCCCCGATTGACCATCTCCACACCTCGTTCCGCGAGTCGCCTGCCACGCTCTCCGGTCGCGGACGCATCGAGCCGGTGGACTGGCTGCGTTTCCTCGATGATGTGGGCATCGAGACGACGGTGCTCTATCCCAGTTCCGGCCTCGCTTCCGGCCGCACCGCCTATGTCGACGAGGCAGTCGCCCTTTGCACTGCCTATAACGACTGGGTGTCCTCCTCCTACGCGAAGTTCAGCCCGCGCTTCCGGCCGGTCGGCCTCCTGCCGATGCAGGATCCCGAAGCGGCCGTTGCCGAGTTGCGACGCATCGTCACGAAACTCGGGCTGGTCGGCGCGATGCTGCCCGCCAACGGCCTGAAGGGGCATCTCGGATCGCGCGAGTATTGGCCAGTCTACGAAGAAGCCAACCGGCTGGAGTGTGCGCTAGGCATCCACGGTGGAGTACACAGCGGCCTGGGCCTAGACCACATGACGCAGTTCGCGGCGGTGCATGGGCTCGGGCACCCGTTCGGCGTAATGGTGTCGTTTGCTGGACTGGTCGGCAATGGCGTATTCGACCGCTTCCCGAATGCGCGGTTCGGCTTCCTCGAGGCAGGCGTCGCCTGGATGCTGCTCATGATCGAGCGGCTCAGCGGCTCGAACCGCAGTTTCACGCAGCCAGACCCTCGCGGCCATCTGCTCAAACTCAAGGGCAACGAGCAGGTGCGCGACTACATCAAGCGGCACGTCGAAGCCGGGCGCATCTACATCGGCAGCGAAGGCGACGAGCCGTCGCTGCCGCACGCGATTAGTATGCTCGGGAACAGGCCTTTCCTCTTCTCCTCGGACTTCCCGCACGAGGTCACGAATGAGACGTGCAAGGAAGAGATCCACGAACTGCAGGAGAACGAGGCGCTGACGGATGCGGATAAGGACGCCGTGCTCGGCGGAAACGCCGTCAGGTTCTACAACCTCAAGGGTCGGTGAGCGTCAGATCCCCAGGAAGCGCTTCGGATTATCCTCGCGGATCTTCTTCTTGATCTCCGGCCGGAGCGGGAGTTCATCGAACTCTTTGACCATCTTGGCTGTAGGAAATACCGGGAAGTCGTGAGCGAAAAGCACCTTGTCGGAGATCACGGTGTTCATCATGTTCACCACGGCTGCGGAAAGATACTTGAGCCGGATGGCATTGATGTCCAGATAGACGTTCGGCTTGTTCCACGCGATGGCGGCGGCAATATCGGCCCACGGCCAACCCATATGCGCGAGGCAGATGCGCAATCTTGGGAAGTTGTAGGCGAGTCGGTCGATGTACACCGGGCTGGCATATTCAATGGGATAGCCAGGCGAGTTGCCCGTATGAAAGACCACAGGGATGTCGAGTTCCTGGCAGCGGTCAAACAGCGGGAAGTACTGGCGCTCCGACGGTACAAAGTCCTGCTTGCTGCCGTCCATTTCTCCGAGACCCTTGAGGCCTAGCACGTTCACGCATCGCTCTAACTCTTTGATCGCCTCGTCCCCCATGTGCGGATCGACGCAGCCGAAGCCGATGAGTCGCTTAGGGTGCTGTCGCACGAGGTCGGCGATGTGGTCGTTGGGCACGAAGCCGTCGCCAGTGGTGCGCAGATCGAGGGGCAGCAGCACCGACTTCTCGATGCCGAACTGGTCCATATCTTCAACGACCCGACCGATAGTCAGTGGATTCAGATAATTCGACTCGGCTTTGAGCCCACCAGCCATCTTGTGCAGCGACTTGGCGATACCGCTGCAGAACTCAGTGGTGTTAGCGTGGAGATGCGTGCTGATCGTGCCCATGAGTGGCTCCTGAACGCTACCAGACGGCTCGCCTCTTGTTAACGAAGGCCTCGACACCCTTAGTCGCTGACTGCTGAATATCGGGCTTGCGTGCCGCTGCAGTCTCGCTGTCCCGCGAGGCTGGCGGCGCGGTGCAGGCATCGAGCAGATTGCGCCGCGATTGCCGAACGGCATTCGGCGCATGCTCAGCGACCTTTTGAGCAAGGGCCATTGCCTTGGGCAGCACTTGATCTGAGGCCGTCACATAGTTGATGAGGCCGATTTCTTGGGCTCGCTGCGCGGTGATCGGCTCGCCAGTGAGGAACATCTCCATGACCACGGCGCGGGGGACGCGGGCCGCGGCGAAGGGCGACCCCAGCGAGGCCATACCCACTCCTACCTCTGGCATGCCAAAGGTGACGTGCTCGGCTGCCACGACGATGTCGCAGTCCATCGCCACGAAGTCTAGGCCTGCGCCGATGGCCGGACCGGTGATCGCGCCGATGACAGGCTTGGACTGCGAAGCTGGTGAAAAGCGGTTCGGTGTAGCCGTAGTGAGGATGCTGTGGTTCATCCGTCCCGCAGCGATGTCCTTCATGTCGAGGCCCGTGCAGAAAGCGCGACCGTTCGCGGTCAACACAGCCACGCGCGCCTCTGCGTCACGATCGAGACGGGCCCAGGCCGAGGCCATCTCCTCCATCATCTCGAGGTTGATTGCATTCATCTTGTCAGGGCGATTGAGCGTGATGAGGGCTACGTGGCCCTGACGTGCTGTTCGCGAAAGAACGCCCGCACGCGCATGCCGGGCTTCACTCTCCCGAGAACTGGCTTATCCACGTGCACAGCGCTTTGAAGGCACGTGTTTGCACCATCAAGTTGCACTAAGGCAAGAACGTACGGCATGTGGATGTATTTATGCAAGGAGTAGTTCGGAGGGACGTAGTAGCAGTTGATGGCGGAGCGAACGACGCCCTCGCCGAACAACGGGACCCAAGAGGTGGCCACGTAACAATCAGAGCAGTGAGTGCGCGGCGGGCACCAGACCTTCGCACACTTGGGGCAGCGCATCCCCATGATCTGTCGGTTTTCGACGATTTCCCGGAAGAAGCGTGAGATGCCGCCATAGCTATACAGGTAGTCGTTGACGATGCTGTCGCGGACCTCGAATGGCTGCTCGCTGGCCGTCATGGCTTGTCCTGCTCGAGCACGATCACGCCGGCAACCGAGGCTGCCGGGCCGCCGATCGTGGAGACGAGGCCACGACCACGGCGAATGGGCACCTGGCGCCCCCCAGCATCGCTGCGAAGTTGCAGGGCCACCTCGCCGACACTGAAGACTTCGGACGGCCCCGCGATGTGGCCGCACGCGACGCGCCCGCCTGACGGGTTCACTGGCAGCGCACCACTCTTCTCCACGACACCAGAATCGATCATCTTGCCGCACTCACCCGGCTCGCAGAGGCCCAACTCTTCGTATGCCAGCAACTCCAGGCCGCTGATGATGTCATGGACTTCTAACACATCGAGCTGGGACTTTGGATCGCTCACTCCAGCCATGTGGTAGGCAGCCTGGGCGGCCTTGTGAAGCGCTGGCAGGCGGCCGTACCACTCGTCTGACATGTCGACTGTGCCACCCTCGACGGAGGTGCCGACGCCGCCGACCCAGACCGGCTTCTTGGTAATGCGCGGCGCGACGTTGTCAGCAGCCAGCACCACGGCTGCCGCCCCTTCGCTAAAGGGACAGCACTCGTACATGGTGGTCGGCCACGCGATGAGCCTTGAGTTGAGGATGTCCTCAAGCGTGAGGTTCAGTTTGAACTGCGCATTCGGATTTGCGTGAGCGTTGCGGTGGTTCTTCAAGGCGGCGCGCGCGCATTGCTCAGGTGTCGGGCCGCCGTAACGGGCGATGTGTGCTGTGAGAGCGAGGCCCCACGCTGCCGGCGGGAAGGGTGTATACGGGTGCTGCCAGATAACGTCGTGGGTGATGGACTCGGACATCATGATGCCATCGCCACGGTGTCCCGTCGCCGCGTTGATGAGGTCGCCCGACTTCTGCACGGCGAGCAGCAGGACGACGTCTGAGAGGCCGGACATGATCTCGGCGTATGCGGCCCGAAAGGCGAAGGCACCCGTTGATGCGCCTGCAGTCACGCGAAGGCCTGGCTTGCCGCTCAGCCCAAGGTAGTCGTGCACCAGGCAGTCCGAGGTCTGCTGGCGCATCAGCATGTCGCTGTAAATCGCGTAAACCGCGCTCTGGATATCGTTCTTCGTGAGCCGGGCATCGTCGAGTGCGGCCTTAGTCGCCTCGAAAGCCAACTCCTGGAAGTTTTTGTCCGCGTAGCGCGTGCGAAATGGCATCTGCCCCACGCCGACGACGGCCACGCGGCGTGTTATTTGACCCGATGTTGGTGATTTTTGAGTCACGACTTAGATTGACTCTGTTTAGTGGCCAGCGCGATCCGACTCAGGTCAATACCTTGGTAGTAGTCGCCAATGACGCGCACCTTGCCCTCGGAGATGAAGTGCGTAATATCGCGCTTTGCCTCCAGTACGGAGACGAGGTCGCGCTCAAGCCCTTCGAT
>JACQEE010000238.1 GCA_016200725.1 Chloroflexota bacterium | reverse complement strand
GGATGCGAATCGGCGACCGATCCCCATTCTTTTGCCTGACGCGGCAGCCTCGCCAGGTGCCTGAGCGCGGCGTCTCTACCTGCCACGATCAGAATATCGTCAGCGCGGACAGGCTCTGACGAAGTCGGATTGATGATCAGATGATTGCCATGCCTGATCACCAATACGCTGACCTCCAATTTGTCCTCGATCTGCCCGCATTCCAGACTGTCCAGTGTGTTGCCCGCCACTAGCTTGGCTACCCCGTGTTCGTCCGCGAGATCGATGTAGTCCTCGATCGCGGATCCGATGACGTGGGCGACGCGGCGACCGATCTCCTCCTGGGGCTGTATCACCACGTTGACGCCGATGGCCCGCAGCACCTCCGAGTGCTGGCCGCCGTTTGATTTGGCAATGATATGGGGCAGGTTGAGTTTTCGCAGCAACAAGGTGGTCAGGATGTTCGCTTCGATGCTGCTGCTGAAGGCGACGATGCCGACGCGGTAGTCCCGCAGTTGGAGGTCCTCCCACAACGCGCTACTGGTCGCATCACCCTGTACTGCATGGACGTTCCCATTGGCGATCTCTTTGATACGGTCGGCGCGGCGGTCGATCGCGAGCACTTCGTAGCCAAGTTTGTCCAATTCTTTAGTTAGCGCCATACCAAACAGGCCTAGACCGACAACGACTACCTTTTCCGCCATTGCGATCCTCCAGGGTTATCCAATGCCGATGCGCGCCTCGGGGAGGTGGTAGAGCGGCTCGCGAGCCTTGCGCGTCAACAGGTAGACGAGGACGAGGGGCCCGACTCGTCCGACGAACATCAGGGCGACGACCACGGACCGCCCGGCGGTGCTCAACTCAGGAGTGATACCCGTAGTGAGACCAACCGTACCGACCGCGGAGAATACCTCGAAAAACACCTGTCGAAACAGGGCGGTCTCGGTGATAGAGAGGATGAGCGTCCCAACAAAGATCACGCCTAAATAAAGGGTGGCCACACCGAGCGCCCGGTAGACCACACCGTGCGGTATTTCTCGACCGAATACCCGCACGGTGGTGTACCCCTTGGCAGTGGCGAGGGTTACTAACATGAGCACAGCGAACGTACCTACCTTGATGCCGCCGGCGGTGCCGCCTGTTGCGCCACCGATGGACATGAGGGCCATTGTCAAAAACTGGGTATCGTCGTGAGTAGCGTTCATCGGCATGGTGCTGAAGCCGGCCGTGCGGGCGTTGACCGAATGGAAGAATGCGTTCGTGATCTTGCCGGTGACGTTGAATCCGCCCAGAGTGGCCGGATTGTGGTATTCGGATGCGAGCGTGGCGACGAGTCCCGCGACGAGCAAGGCGAGTGTAGTCAGCAGGACCAGTTTTGACTGGACGGAGAGGCGCCGTAGAGAGCGGCTGCCTGCAAGATCGAGAATGACCAAAGCGCCTAGACCGCCAGCGATGACCAGGACGCAGATGGTCATCAGCACAACCGGGTCTCGGGTGAACTCAGCGAGACTCTGGCCAGTGCCGCGAATGTCGAAGCCAGCGTTGTTGAACGCGGACACGGCGTGGAAGGCGCTCTGCCAGACATCCCAGCCGGGCAACCCGCTTCCGCGCAGCCGCAGCCACAAGACCGTACCGCCGCCGGCTTCCAGGAGGATCGTTAGGATAACTGTCGCGACGATTAGGGTGGCGACGGAGCGGACGCCAGGCAGCCCGAGAGTTTCGCGAATCGCGAAGCGGTCTCCGAGGGAGACAGGCCGGGCGAAGATCAGGAGGATGGACATTGCTGCGGTCATGATACCCAAGCCGCCCAGTTGGATGAGGGCGAGGATGACGCCTTGCCCGAAATGGCTCCAATGGGTGCCCGTATCTACGACGACAAGGCCTGTGACACAGACGGCGGAGGTCGCGGTAAACAGACTCGTGACGAAGTCGAAGGATGCGTCGGGCGCGCGGGCTACGGGGAGACAAAGGAGTATGGTTCCGATCGCGATCAGCACGAGGAATCCGGCGACCACCGTGCCCACACCGAGGCTCCGGCTGGCGCGCCCTGCGGGCGGTCTAAGGAATACGACCCGCGCGACGCGGCGCAACGACGCGGGCGAGCGCCGTAGCCTTACGTAGGCCATGAGGCGGTTTCTAAGGAAGACATGCGGTTACCCCATTCGCTGTGTTATAGCACAGGAAGCCCATCGATGCCGCAGGCGCTCGATGCGCGCCCGTAGAAAAGAGAAGGGGCTCCCCGGAGGGAGCCCCTTCTTTCGTGTCGTCGTTGCTAGCGAGAGGTCGAAGACCCCACCGCCCCAGGCCCTTCGACTGCCCCTTCGACTTCGCTCAGGGCTTCGGCTAAAACCAGGGCGTCGAAAGGCTAGATGCCGAGTTGCTGGGCGACGAGTTCGCGGTGGAAGTCGGCGTCGCCGAAGGCGAGTTCGGCGGCTTTGGCGCGGCGGAAGTAGAGCTGCATGTCGTGCTCTTTGGTGAAGCCGATGCCGCCGTGGATCTGGTGGCCGAGGGCGCAGACGCGGCGATAGGCGTCGCTCACCCAGGCTTTGGCCATGGAGACTTCCTTGGAGGCGTCGAGGCCTTCGCTGGCGCGCCAGATGGCTTCGTAGGCGATGTAGCGCGAGCCGTCGACGTCGGTGACCATGTTGGCGCAGTGGTGCTGGATGGCCTGGAAGGAGCCGATAGGGCGGCCGAACTGGACGCGCTGCTTGGCGTAGTCGACGCTCATCTCGAGCACCTTCTGGGCCCCGCCGACCATCTCGGCGCACTTGCCCGCGGCGCCCAACTCGTCGATCTTCTTGACGATGGCCCAACCCTGGTTCTCTTTGCCGACGAGGTTGGCCTTGGGGACCTTCACGCCCTTGAACGTGATCTCGACCTGGTGGTCGGAGGCGATGGTCTTGAGCGCCTCGTACTTGATGCCTTGGGCCTTGGCGTCAACGATGAAGAGCGAGATACCGTCCTCGCCCTTGCCGGCCTTGGTGCGCGCGACGACCAGGAGGTAGTCGGCGGTGCCGCCGTAGGGGATGAACAGCTTGGTGCCGTCGAGGACGTAGTCGCTGCCCTGCGCGGTGGCCTTCAATTCGACGCCGGAGGCCTCCCACGTGGCGCTCGGCTCGGTCTGGGCGTAGATCCAGATCTCCTGGCCGTTGGCGATGCGCGAGAGGTGCTTCTTCTTCTGGTCATCGCTGCCGAACTGCTGGATCGGCATGCCGCAGAGGACAACGGTGGAGAAGAAGGGGCCGGGCAGCAGCGCGCGGCCATGCTCCTCGATGAGGACGCAGAGGTCGAGGAAGGAGTTGCCTGTGCCTCCGTACTTGTCGGAGAAGGGCAGGGCCATCCAGCCGAGGTCGGCCATCTTCTTCCAGACGTCGGGCGAGAAGCCCTTGTTGTCCTCTTCCATTGCCCGGACGAGGCTCTTGGGACATTCCTTATCCAGGAAGTCCCGCGCCGACTTCTTGATCATTTCCTGTTCTTCGCTGAGTCCTAGGTCCATGCTCGCCTCCTTGGCTGCTGCTACTTCGTTTCGCTGTCGCCTACCGCGTGGGCGCGATTCATCGCGCCCCTACCGTACCGCCATGCGTTCTTCGCTTACCCGTTTCGTTGTTGCCTGCGCGGGGTTCACCCCTCACCCTCCTGGCTTCGCCGGAGCCCTCTCCCACAAGGGGAGAGGGGGAACGCCCGGCCCCTGGTTCAGAGGGATTCTTCGCTTCGCTCAGAATGACAGTGGCTTGGTTTCTCCTATCGTTATCGCGGCAAGCCGAGGCCACGGGTCGCGATCACGTTGCGTTGAATCTCGCTGGCGCCGCCAGCAATGGTCATCCCGACGGACGTGTAGTATATCCCGTTCACGCGTCCCATCAAGGGGGCGTATCGCGGTTCGTGCTCGAATTGGCCGTAAAGGCCCACTATCGACATGGCGGAGACGGCGAGGCGCTTGAAGGCTTCGGTGTTGAACACCTTGGCCACGGACGCCTGGTAGTCGGGCTTCAGCCCGTTGCTGGCCATCCAGGCGACGTTGAGGGCGACATCGCGGGCGACGCGGTTCTCGATGGCGGCGTCGGCGAGTTTGGCGCGTATCGTGGTTTTCACTCGAGGCGTCACAGAGCCCTCACCTCCCTGGCTACGCCAGGGGTCCTCTCCCGGGACGGGAGAGGGGGGATTAGAGCTCTGGCTTCCGCCAGGGGTCCTCTCCCGCAACGGGAGAGGGAAGGATTTGGGGTCGTTCACCATCTTCACCAGCCCCTCGATGACGGAGCGGCCGATGGCCGAGAACTGGATGAATGACGAGCGCTCGCTCTCGAGGAGGGACATCGCGTAGTACCAGCCCTGGTTCAGTTCGCCGACGAGGTTCTCGCGGGGTACTTCCATGTTGGTGAAGAAGCACTCGTTGAAGCCCTTCATGCCGGCCATGTTGATGATGGGCCGGATTTCGAGGCCCTTCTTGGTGTTCTTCAGGTCGACGATGAAGGCGCTAATGCCCTTGTGCTTGGGCACTTCCTGGTTGCTACGAGCGAGCAGGAAGAGGTAGTCGGCTCGGTGCGCGCCGCTCGACCAAATCTTCTGGCCGTTGACGAGGAAGGCGTCGCCGTTGAGATCGGCTCGCGTGGACATGCCACCGAGGTCGGAGCCGGCGCCGGGCTCGCTGAAGCCCTGCGCCCAGGTGACCTCGCCGCGCGAGATGGCGCCGAGGTACTTGCGCTTCTGGTCTTCGCGGCCGTACTTCATGATCGTGGGGCCGACGATGTTGATGCCCATGAGGTCGAGGCCCGGCGCGTCGTGGAAGGCCATCTCCTCGAGGAAGACGGTCTGTCGAAGCGGGGAAGCGCCCTGGCCTCCGTAGTCCTTGGGCCAGCCCATCGTGAGCCAGCCGCGCTGGGCGAGTTTGCGGCGCAACTCCTGCTCGACGGTGCCCTCGCCGATTTCGTCGCCGCCCTTCATCGCAGAGATGGCGCCGCTCTTCTCCGGCGGGCACTCCTTGTGGAGGAAATCGCGGAGGTCGGTGCGGAAGCGTTCTTCTTCAGGCGAGAAGCGGTAGTCCATAGTGTTGTTTTGTGGGGGGGTGAACCCTCACCCTGCACCCTCTCCCGTCAGCGGGAGAGGGAAAGAGCCCCCGGCCACCCCAATTCGGAGAGACCCTTCGACTTCGCTCAGGGTGACAGTAGTTGGTATTGTGGGCGTGTACCTCTATAGCGTCAGCCTGGCAGGGAGACGGCGAGGCAGGTGACGGTGCGGGCGATGCCGGGGATGGTGTGGATGCGGCTGGTGACGGCCTCGCCGACGGCGTTGAGGTCCTTGACCTGCACGACGGCGATGAGGTCGTAGGGGCCGGTGACAGCGTCGACGGAGGTGACGTCGCGCACCTGCTTGAGGGCGGCGAGCACTTCTTTGGTGCGACCGACCGACGTTTCGACCAATACGAAGGCCTGGGTGTTCACGTCACGCCTCCCGACTCGCCTCACCCTCCCGGCTTCGCCGGGATCCCTCTCCATCGGAGATGGAGAGGGTGAAAAGCCCTTCGACAGGCTCAGGGCGAACGCACCGAGTCCAACTCTCTCGCGCCGCGCCGCATTCTAAAGGTGCGCGCGAGAGGGGTCAAGAGGAAGGAGAGACCGGACCCTCACCTGCCCCAATTAAGAATCGGGGCACCCTCTACCGCAGACGGGCGGGCTTTGCCTCAAAAGTTGAAGGGTGCAGCCAGCGAGGCGGGGACAGAGAAGACGCCGCCGTACGGCACCCCGCGCTCCCTGCCAGACGAGGACATCTGGCGTCCCTCTCTCCCCGGAGCGGGGAGAGAGGGAAAGGCGAGAGCGCCTGGCAGACGGCCTCCGGCGACTTTTGAGGCAAGACCCATACGGGCGAGGGGAAGACCCTCCACCCCCAGATGAAGAGCGGGGACGCAGGCCCTTCGGCTTCGCCTCAGGGAGTCAGAGAAGAGCGGACAGACCCCACCCCGGGTCCTCGCGCCGAAGCGGCGCAAGGACGACGAGAATCGGCCTTAGTACGCGCCCTGCTTTTCGAAGAATTTGCGGGGGTTGTCGCGGGTCATGGTGTCGATCTGCTGCTGGGTGGCGCCGGCGGTCTTGAGCATGGGGATGATGCTCTTATGGAGGTAGTGGTAGTTCCAGTTGGGCATGCGGTCGCGGTAGGCAGGCAGCGTGGCGAGGATGTCCATGTGGCAGTTGGAGTCGTGGGAGAGGACCATGCGGTTGGCATGGCCGCGTTTGCACAAGGCGGCGATCGTGTCCACGCGCTGCTGGGTGGTGATGGGCGACTCGATGCCGAAGCGGTCCATGCCGATGTACGAGCCGCGCTTGAGGATCGTCTCGAGGTAGTCGATGTCGGGGCAGTCGCCGGAGTGGCCGATGACGACGCGGGAGTGATCGACGCCCTCGCTCTCGAATACGTCCTGTTGCTTGGTGCCGGTCTTGTTACGCGGCAGCGTGTGCGTGGAGATGGGGACGCCGGTGCGGCGATGGGCGCGCGCGGCGGCGCGGAGGATCTTCTCGTTGACCTCGTCGACGGCAGGCTCGCTGGCGACCTTGATGCAGCCGGCCTTGACGCCGGTGCCGGCGACACCTTCGACGATGTCGTGGACGAACATGGAGCAGAGTTTGTCGGAGTCCTGGCGGCGGAGGTAGGACTGCGGGTCCATCCACACGCCCGTCGCGCAGATAATGTTGAGGTTCACGCGCTCGGCGATGCGCTTGAGGCGCGGGATGTCGCGGCCCAGGTCGACGGTGGTGAGTTCGAGGATGGTGTCGACGCCGGTGGACTTGGCGGCGTTGAGTTTCTGCACGGCCTCGTCCATGATCTTCTTCTCATCCCAGAGGTGAGGCCAGTTTTCGTAGACGCCCCACGAGCGGATGATGACGTGCTCGTGCATGAGGGTGAAGCCGAGGCGCGAGGTGTCGACGGGGCCTTTGACGGTGTTGACTGTGGGCATGATGGTCTCCTTGTCCCCTGCCAGGGGAGAGGCCTCTCGGTCTGTACGTTTATCGTTGCGTCGCTATCCCACCCACCCGCCCTCGTGGGGTTTTGGGGGACACCCCCAGACCCCCGTTTGGTTCCTCCCGGGGTGCCCCACCCCAGTTGTGAGACGCTCGCAATGCTCGCGTAGTAAGGAACCGCAGTGGGAGGACGGTGGGGCTATTGTCGTCGCTGTGTCTAGGGTGTAACGAGCGCGCCTCACCCGGCCTACGGCCACCCTCTCCAGCCCTTCGAGGACTCAGGACAGGCTCCGCTGGAGAGGGGAGGGGAGACGGATCACCCCGCCCCAGATCCCTTCGACTTCGCTCAGGGCAGGCTCTTCGGCGAGGACGCCTCCAGGATGACATACCCCCAGGATGGCAGAGGGGTCAGTAGACAACTCTCGATTGGCGCAGGCGGTCGAGGGTGGCCTCGGGGATGCCGAGGAGGTCGCCGTAAATGTAGGGTTCGTGCTGGCCCATGAGCGGCGCGGGGCGGTAGACGGCGCCGGCGTTGGCGAAGCGCCAGGGGGCGCGCAGTTCGTGGCGTATCCCCTGGACGGGGTGTACGAGGCGCACCCAGCCTTCGCGGCCGGCGATGTGCGGGTCGGTGAAGAGTTGGTCGGAGCGGAAGGAGGGCACGGCGGCGACGCCTGCGGTCTGGAGGAGGCGCATCGCGTCGTAGACAGCGACGGTGCGGGTCCACGCCTCGATCAGCGCGTCGAGCGACGCCTCGTTTTTCTTGCGCGCGGCGAGGGTGGCGAAGCGGCGGTCGCGCCTCACCCTGCCAGACCTCACCCTCCCTGGCTTCGCCAGGGGTCCCTCTCCATCAGAGCTGGAGAGGGAGAGACTGGAGCGGTCGATCACCGAGGCGAGGGCTTGCCACTCGTCGTCGGTGGCGATGGCGATGCTGATCCACTCCTCGTCGCCGCGGCAGCGGTAGCAGTTGTTGGGAGCGAAGCCTGGCCGTCGATTGCCGTCGCGCTGTGGCGCCTTCCCCGTTGCGGCGTACTCGATGACGGGGCCGCCGAGCAACGCGGTGACGCACTCGGCGCCGGAGAGGTCGATGTGCTGGCCGACGCCGGTGCGGTCGCGCTGGGCCAGCGCGGCCATTACGGCCATGAGCGCGTGTGTGCCCGCGGTCGAGTCGATGCTGCCGATGAACTCCATCGGAGGGCCGTCGCGGTAGCCGGAGACGTGGCAGAGGCCGCTCGCGGCGAAGACGGGGGCGTAGGCGCGGTAGCCGCTCTCGGGGCCGCCGCGACCGAAGCCGGCGAGCGAGAGCATGACGAGTTCGGGCCGCCAGCGGCGGCGCGTCTCGTAGCCGAGGCCAAGGCGTTCGATGACGCCGGGGGTGAAGGCCTCGATGACGACGTCGGCGGTTTGGACGAGGGAGCGGACGAGGTCGTGGTAGCAGGAGGGGAACGCCTCACTCCCCCGCGGCTTCGCCGGGGTGCCTCTCCCCACGTACGTGGGGAGAGGGGGAGAAGACCCAGCCGCCCCAGATCCTTCGGCGAGGACGCCTCCAGGATGACAGCGGGATTTGAAGTTCGCGCGGACGCCGAGTTTGCCAGTGTTGATGGCGTGGAAGGCGTAGCCGTGCTCGAGACGATTCGGGTCGACGACCATCGTCGAGGCCTTGCCATCTTTCGCGACCTGCTTGATGCGGGCGGCGTCGACGCGCATGAGCGATTCGACCTTGATGACCTCTGCGCCGAGGGCGGCCATCATGGTGGCGCAGTGG
>JACQEE010000029.1 GCA_016200725.1 Chloroflexota bacterium | reverse complement strand
TCCCTGGAGGAAGTCGTGCAGCCAGTTGTTGTAGGCGCGGCAGTGCGCGGCAGCCTGCGGCGGGAAGAGGTTGGGCACGGCATTCATCGTGAGCGCCGCCGTGGGATAGAGGGCCATGTAGTCCATCCCCGTGCGGTCCATCACCTTGGCGTAGGACTCCTTGGGAAAGATGCCGTCGTAGGCTCCGCGGCCAAGCAGATCCTCGTAGACGTCGGCGACGCCGGGCATCTGGAAGATGCCGCGGCCACCGGGTCCCGTATCGAACTGCGGAAACGAGTGGCCGTTGACGTGCGTCTCCTGGTGAAACACGATGCGGTCGATGGAGTTGGGCAGGCGCAGCGCGGCCGTTGAGTCCCAGCGAGAGACGGTTCGCGGCGCCTCGGCACGGAACTGCGGCTCGAGGTATTTCTCCCACAGGTCGGACGGCTCCAAGACGTGGGAGTCGTTATCGATATAGCGATGGCCCTTGTACATCCTATAGTCTCCTTAAGGTCCGACCTCCGCGCACGAGAGACAAGAGAGGTGCCTGGGTGCCTGGACGGCCCTAGTCAAGCACGGTATCGGGGATGCGTCAATCGCCGTCGCGGCCAGACGCTAGTCGCGCAGCCGCCTAGCTTCCGAGAGCGGCACGAGGCGCGTCGTCGGGCGGCTGCGTGACGCCGCTGCAGCTCCTTCGGCGGCTCGCGTCCAGCGCAGGCCCATGATGCCTCGGTCGTGACCGAACGTGTTCATCCAGTTCGACACGCCAGGATCCTCGTGCGCGATCACGATGCGCACCGACTTGTCGGGCCGGTAATGCGCCGACTGCTTGTTGAGACTCGCGCCCGGGAAGCTATCGTTCAGCGATTCCTGCCACCAGTTGCAGACTTGAAAACCCCACCAGTCGCACTCGGGAGGTGTCGCCTCCACGACAAGCGTCTCATCACGCGCGAGTTGATAGTAGCCGCCGAAGAAGACGATCTGGGGGTCGGAGCCAGAGGCAACATACGTGCCAGGCCCGAGGTGCGTATCAATGTCGCGCAATTCGTTGGGGCGCTTCGCGAAGGCCGCCGACCAATCGGCGAAGCGTCGCGCGGTCGAGCCAACATTGCGGGCGGCGCGATGCAGGCCACGCGCGACCTGGTCTGCGGACAGCGGCGGCCGAGCGCCCGTTACCCCGATGCGTTCGATGTGCAGGTCGGTGACCTTTGCGGTCTTCCAATCGAGAAACGTCTGGCGCACGCTGATGCTGGTCGTGTCCGGTGACATCGCGAGCCAGTTACCTTGATGGCGCCGCGTACTGGCGATGATCTCCACGTCGCCGTTGGGGCCCGGCTTGAGCTCGTGGCGGTCGAGATGCCCATCGCGGCCATGCGTCGCGCTGTAGGCGTTGAGCGAAAGGTAGGCGGCGTTGCCGAGGGCGCCCCAGACGCGGTAGTCGTGCTTGCCGCTGACAATCGCGCTGAGGTGATGCTGGTCGGGATTCGTGATGCCGTACGTGACGAGGTGCGTCTGGCGGTGCCAGCGGGGCCAGAGCGCGTCGGGATCCTCCAGATTCGCCTCGAGTGCCTGCCGAGCGAGGCGCGTGAGGTAACGGAAACCCTCGGCGCGAGTCAACTCGTCCGCCGGCGCGTTGTCACGGAGGATGACGTCGCCGGCTGCCTTCAAGGCGTCGCAGAAGTCGGCCCAGGCGGCCCCGCTCATCACACGCTCAGCATCAGTAGCCATGCCAGCCTCCCCGTGTATCCTCGCCGACATTGTAGGTGCTGTCGAAAATATGGCCGTCGAATCCATCGGGGTTCCCGTAGCGTATCCGATGCTACAATGGCGCTGCTCCGCGCCACCGCCCGGCGATCATCCGAGGGTTGAGGAAGGGAGTCCGGTGCAGCGAGCCTGGGTCCTCGTCGTCATCACTGCCCTGCTGGCTTATATGATGCTGGCGACCGGCTTTCCATTCTTCACTCGAATGGTCTACATCTTTGGCATCCTGCTAGTCGTCGGATTCGCTTTGGCATGGCTGCTGGCACAGGGCGTCGAGGTTGAGGCACGGCGACCTGCGTTGCGGACGCGCGCCGGCCAGGCGATCGTCGAGCGAGTGCTCGTGCGGCGGCGCAACCGTCTCCTGCGCGGCTTCGTTGAGGTGCGCGAGACGACGGACATGCGCATCAAGGCCCCCGGCGCCGTCGTGGGGATGGAAGGGCGCGATCAGGAGAGCATCAACCTCACGATCCCGTGTCCAGAGCGCGGCATCTTCACGCTGGGGCCGCTGCGCGCCGAGGCCTCGGACCCGCTCGGGCTTTTCCGACTCAGGAAGAGCGCCGGCGAGGCGCAGCGTCTCGTCGTGCATCCGGCCACGATCGAACTGCCAGGCTTCGTCCTGCTGCCCGCCGATCTCCCCGGCGAGGGGCGCATCCACCTGCGCAGCCAGACCGTGACCAACTCGGCCTACAGCGTTCGCGACTATGTCTACGGCGATAGTCTGAACCGCATCGCATGGAAGCCATCGGCGCACCATCAGAAACTCCTGGTCAAAGAGTTCGAGATGTAACCGGCGAACAATATCTGGGTGCTGGCCGACCTCGAGAGGCACGCGAACCAGGGCCCAGCCGGGAGGGCCATCGAGGAAACCGTCGTAACCGTTTCCGCCTCGATCGCCAAACGCTACATCGATGGCGGATACCCCGTCGGGTTCTTCGCCTACGGGAACGAGCGGTTTGCACTTGCCCCGCAGCGGGGCCCAGGCCACTTGCTGAGAATCTTCGATGCGCTGGCCGAACTGCGCGCACTCGGCACGACCAACCTCCTCGACGTCATCGCCGCCCTGCAGTCGCGCACGGGGCGGTACACCTCCATCGCCATCGTCACGCCGGCTAGGGACAGCGAATGGCTCGATGGCGTGCGGCACCTGATGATGCGTCGCTCGCGCGTAGCCGTCGTGTGCGTCGATGGCGAAACGGCATCGCGTGACACCCTCCCAGCAACGGTGCGACAAGTGGCCGCGATGGGCGTCCCGGCCTATACAGTGCGTGCAGGCACCGAGCAGACCACCGGCCTGACCGCCATCTCGGCGCCCACAGCCTACGAGTCGCCGGTTGCCCAGGCAGCCCGCATACCCATGGGATAGTCATGGCACGAAGCGCCACCATCTACCCAGCCGTGCCAGCGCGGCCAGCCGTCTCCGAGCGGCCGACGTTCTGGGACACTGCCGGCTCCATGTGGACCCCCAGCGAAGGGTGGCTCGCCGTGGCGCTGCTGCTCGCCACCAACCTGGTGGTAGTCGTCGCCGTGCAGCGGTCCGATTGGGTCGAAGCGATGCCCAAACTCTGGCTCGTCGCGCCCATCGGCTTTGCAGCGGGCATGGCGCTCGGCAAGGTGCGTGGCAACATCCTCTACCAGATCCTGCTGCACCTGCTCGTGCTGGGCCTTGGACTCGTCCTCTCGCTGTGGCAGACCACTGAGTTGGTGACCCAGCCAACGATCGCCGTCCGCTTCGACGAAGTACTCTCACGTCTCAGGGAATGGGCGTCGACGTGGAATAGCAGCGGCAGCATCAGCAACGATAGGCTGCCCTTCGCGACCATGCTCACGGCTGGCACTTTCCTGATGGCGTACGTATCAGCATTCGCCCTCTTCAAGCGGCGCTGGACCTGGATCGCCATCGTCATCCCTGCATGGGGGCTGCTCACCAATCAAACGTATCTGCCGTCGTCGCGCTATCCGGTGCCGATCACACTCTTCATGCTATTCTCCGTAGCGCTGCTCGCGCGCATGCACTATGTCAGCGGCATGCAGCGCTGGAATGCACAGGGGATGGCGAAGCGCCTGACCCCGGGCAGTTTCCTCTTCAACGCCGTCGCACTCACCGCAATCGTCTTCGGCATCGGGTGGGCGATGCCGACAGGGCACTGGACTGTCGGTGTGCTGCACGACGGGTATCAGGCGGCGCGGCAGCCGTGGCAGGACATGGAGGGCCAGTGGGAGCGTGTGTTCGCAGGCGTGCCATCGAAACGCGCATCGCCGCTGCACAACTTCGGCTCGGCCCTGCCGCTGCGCGGGAACGTCGCGCTCGGCTCCGACTCGGTCATGACCGTGACCACAGACTTCCCCACGTACTGGCGCGGGCAGACTTATGACGTCTACCAGGGCCAGGGCTGGATCACGTCGAGCGCGCAGCGCACGACGCGCAATGGGCAGGATGTCTACTCGCCTTCGGACAGCACCGGCTATAAGAAGCGCGTGGCAGTCGCGCAGAAGGTAACGCTCCACCGCGAGTCCAATGTCATCTTCGCCGCCGGCGAGCCGCTCGACGTCAACGTCGCCTCGCAGGTGGAGATCGCGCAGCCGAAGACCTACGACATCGACCTGCGCGACGGTTCGAGCAAGACGCCGCTGCCGGCTGACCTGGCGCAGGCGGCGCAGCGCCTAGCTTCAGCCAGAGGCAGCACCGCCGAGATGCAGAAGACGCTGCCTCCCGATACGAAGATCGTGCGCGAAAAAGGCAGCACCCTCACGTTGACGCGCACCGGACCTGATAGCCCCGATATCCTCTCCGTGAAGAGTTCGAAGTCACTCAAGGCAGAGAGCACGTATCAGGTGGTGTCGTCAGTCTCGATCGCCACCGACGACGATCTGCATTCGGACAATGCCACCTATCAGAAGTGGCTTGCCGATTCCTATCTGCAATTGCCCGATGGCCT
>JACQEE010000241.1 GCA_016200725.1 Chloroflexota bacterium | reverse complement strand
CTTCATTTCACACCGATTCCTTCTGTCAAAAAATAGTATAGCACCACAACTGAGGGAATCAGGCTGTCGAGTCTGTCCAGAAGCCCCCCATGGCCTGGGATGAGCCCGCCGCTGTCCTTCACCCCTGCCGTTCGCTTCAGCATCGAGTTGGCCAGACCGCCCATCTGTGAAATCACAGAGATCAGGAAACCGAGCAGCGCCGCCTGGCCTGACGAAATCGGCAGGCCGTAGGCGGCACAGGCGCTCACGGAGGCGACGATGCCAAAGACAACGCCGGCCGCGGCCCCCTCCCACGTCTTGCCTGGGCTGATGTTCGGCGCCATGCGATGCGTGCCAATCAGGTGGCCAATGATGTAGGCGCCCGAATCGATGGCGAACACCAAGATCACGCCAGTGAAAAGCCAGTCGCGGCCATCCGGCAGCCGGCGGATGAGCACCGCGTGGCTCATCGTCCAGCCGATGAAGAAGACGCCGGCGAGCGTCCACGCCCAGTCAGCGAGAAATCGTTCGCGCGGCGGCGTCAGCAACAAAATGTAGAGCGGCGCGAGGACTGTGCCGGTGATCAGCATGTTCAGAAAGTTGAACTCCACGACACGCGCCACGATGAACAGGACCACCCCCGTCACACCCAGGAAGAAGATCGGCGTCGTCCCTGCGCGAATCGTCATGCGGTGAAACTCAAACATGGCAATGACCGAGGCCAGCGAGACCAGCGCCGCCGTGGTGGGGACGCCGAGGTAGATGGCTCCAAGGACAAGCGGAACCCCGACGAAGCCCGAGTAGACGCGCAGGCGCAGCGCCGATGGTGGTCGCGGAGGTGGAGACGGTGTCTCGATGCGGCGGCGACTTTGCAGCGAGACCATGCTCATGCCCCCGACTTCAGGCCGCCGAAACGCCGCTGCCGTTGCGCATAGGCTTCGAGCGCCCTGTCCACTTCAGCCGCGTCGAAGTCTGGCCAGCACTTCTCGGTCGCGTAATACTCGGCATAGGCCGTCTGCCAGAGGAGGTAGTTGCTCAGGCGCATCTCGCCGCCAGTCCTGATGACCAGATCTGGGTCGGGCATACCCGCAGTGTACAACCGTGAAGCGATGGCGTCGTCAGTGATGGCATCGGCTTGCACACCCTCATGCATCAGCCGCTGCACCGCCTGGATGATCTCCGCGCGACCGCCATAATCGAGGGCGACGCTCAAGGTGAGCTTTCGGTTGTCCTTGGTCACGTCCACCGCATGATCGATGGCCTTCATCAGTTTCGGGTTGAGGCGGTCGCGACGGCCCAGATGTATCAGGCGAACGCCATTCTTGTGCAGTTCGGGCAACTCGCGGCGGATCACTTCTGCGAGCAGCCGCCACAGCCCCTGCACCTCGTTCTTCGGACGAGACCAATTCTCCGTCGAGAAGGCGTAGAGCGTTACGTATGGCACTCCGCGATTCGAGAACGTCTCGACTACGGAACGGAGTGTCCGCGTACCGGCACGATGCCCGGCGAGTCGTGGAAGGCCTCGCTGCTGCGCCCAGCGCCCGTTGCCATCCATGATGATGGCGACGTGTCGAGGAACAGAACCGGGCTGCGGCGCTGGCCGAGCCTCGGTCCGTGTTTGGGTGGCCATGGCTGTGCCGGATGGAGGCGTCACACCTCCATCAACTCAGCCTCTTTCTTGGCCCCGGCCTTGTCCGCCTGCTCGATGAAACGATCGGTCAACTTTTGTACCGCTTGCTCGGCGCGGCGGAGGTCATCCTGTGAGATTTCCTTCTTCTTCTCCGCCGCTTTCAACGCATCGATGCTGTCCCGGCGCACGTTGCGCACGTAGCAGGGTTCAGGCCGAGTTCCGACTTCTGGATCGCCTTCTCCACAGCCTGCACTGCCCCTCGGTCCCAGGGTTGGATGGTGATCAGGCGCGCCTCGGGCACCGAGATCGTCGCCAGCTGCTTCAGCGGCGTCGGCGCTCCGTAGTAGTCGACGATCAGGTTCTCGACCAGCGTCGCACTGGCCCGGGCAGTGCGTATGGAGGCCAGGTCGCGCTCCATCACTTCGACGCTCTTCGCCATCTTCTGTTCGGTTTCGCGCAGCGTCTTGTCGATCATGCGCCCTTCTCCGACGGCAAACTGTCGCCCGACACTAGTGTACCGATTTTCTTGCCGGTGAGCGCCTTTTCAAGGCAGCGAGGGTCTTGGATGTCGAAAACGATAATCGGAAGGCGATTGTCCATGCACATGGAGAGAGCCGTGCTGTCCATCACGTTCAGGCGGCGGCTGAGCGCCTCCATATAGGTGACGTGGGCGAACTTCTTGGCGTTGCGCGCCTTACGTGGGTCTGCATCGTACACGCCGTCGACGCCGTTCTTGGCCATCAAGAGCACATCGGCGTGGATCTCGATCGCCCGCAGCGCTGCCGCCGTGTCCGTCGTCATGTACGGGTTGCCCGTGCCTGCGGCGAAGATCACCACGCGCCCCAAGTCGAGGTGATGCATGGCACGGCGATAGATATACGGCTCGGCCACGTTCGTAATCGGTATCGCCGTCTGTGTCCGCACGTCCACGCCGATCTTCTCGAGGGCATCTTGTAGCGCGAGTGCGTTGATCACGGTCGCTAGCATGCCGGCGTAGTCGGCGATGGTGCGGTCCATCCCCGCCTCGGCGCCCTGCGCCCCCCGCCAGATATTGCCCCCGCCGACCACCACACCCATCGTGACGCCCAGGTCCCTAGCGCGTTTGATGTGGTTGGCGACGTATCGGAGCGTCGGAAGATCGATGCCGTACCCGCTCTCGCCGCGCAGGGCTTCGCCGCTCAGCTTGAGTACCGCCCGCTTGTACCGGGTCTGCTGCATGGCTCAACCCTTCCTCGAGCTGTCGAGCCCCGCACGGCGGGGTCTAGCCAACCCCTCTCAGTCAGGCCCACCTGAGGCGGACCACAGCCGCCTACTTGCCGAGCTCGAAGCGGCTGAAACGCCGGACGCGGATGTTCTCGCCCAGCTTGCCGATAGCCTCGGAGATGAGTTCTTTGATCGTGCGCGCCGGGTCGCGGATGAACGGCTGGTGCATCAGGCTGACTTCAGGCAGCGCCTTCTGATCGACATCTCCGGGCAGGTCGTCCACGCCCACGTACTGGGGATTCATCGCCGCCACTTGCAGCGCGAGGTCGTGCGCCAGCGCCTTGAAGACGTCCGTGCGCGCCACGAAGTCCGTCTCGCAGTTCAACTCGATCAGTACGCCGACGCGGCCGCCGCCATGGATGTACGAATCGACGATGCCCTGCGACAGGCCCTTGTCGGCCTTCTTCTCGGCCATGGCCTGGCCTTTGGCGATGCCCTTCTTACGCAGGTCTTCGATCGCCGCATCGACGCTGCCATTGGCAGCCTCGAGCGCGCGTTTGCAATCCATGATGCCAGCGCTGGTCGCGTCGCGCACAGCTTTGACGGCGTCGGCGGTTACGGCGGGCAAGGGGGACTCCTTCGAGAGGGATGCCTAGTCGCGGGACTTTTCGGCCTCGGCCTTGTCCATCTCCGTATCGGCGGCGGCCTCTGCGGCAGCCTTAGCCTGCGCGAGCACTCGTTGCTCGCGGATGGCCTTGCCTTCGATGATGGCGTCGGCGATCTTGCTCGTGATCAGGCGCACCGAGCGGATGGCGTCATCGTTGGCCGGGATCGGCCAGTCGATGTTGTTCGGGTCGCAGTCCGTGTCGTTGATAGCCACGATGGGGATCTTCATGCGCCGCGCCTCGGCCACCGCGATGCGTTCCTTGCCGGGATCGACGACGAACAGCGCATCCGGCAGGCTCTTCAGTTCCTTGATGCCGCCCATCTGCCGGTTCATCTTGGCGACCATCTCGGCTTCCTTCAGCGTCTCTTTCTTGGTCACTTGGGCAACTGTACCCGCGATGTGCATCTTCTCGATGTTGATGAGGTGCTGGAGACGCGTTCGGATCGTCTGGAAATTGGTGAGCGTGCCGCCTAGCCAGCGGACGCTAACGTACGGCATGCCGCAGCGCTTGGACTCCTGCTCGACGGCCTCCTGCGCCTGCTTCTTCGTACCCACGAATAGGATCGTCTTGCCTTCGGCGGCAAGGTCGCGGACATGCATATAGGTGCGGGACAGCATCCCCAGCGTCTGCTGGAGGTCGATGATGTGGATGCCGTTGCGCTGCGTGAAGATGTATTGCTTCATCTTCGGGTGCCAGCGCCGGGTCTTGTGCCCGAAGTGGACGCCCGTTTCAAGCAGCAACTTCATGCTGACGACCTCGGCCTCACTCGTTTTCGGCTCAGCGACTTGCGTTGTCATACCGGTCTTCTCTCACCTCGAAAAAAGCGCACAGGGAGACGATCGCTCGAATTTGCGCGGTTGTCAGTGTACCATGACTGAAGAATCGGAGGCAACCAGAGAAAGGGCCTCCGTCGCCAACCAGGAGAGGCCATGACGACCGGCGAAACGCTAAGACGCTGCTGGGCAGGCTCCGACGATGTCCTTATGCTCGCCTATCACGACAACGAGTGGGGTGTCCCCGTCCACGACGACCGCATGCACTTCGAGTTCCTCGTCCTCGATGGCTTCCAGGCCGGCCTCTCCTGGCGCACCATCCTGCACAAGCGCGAGAACTTCCGACGCGCGTTCGATGGTTTCGACCCCAAGCGTGTCGCCAAGTACGGGGCGAAGGACGTCGCGCGACTGCTCGGCGATGCTGGCATCGTGCGCAACCGCGCCAAAATCGCAGGGGCAATCACCAACGCACAGAGATTCCTCGAAGTACAGCGCGAGTTCGGCTCGTTCGACAAGTACATCTGGCAGTTCACCGGCCACGAGACGCTTCGCCATCCCAAGGGCCGTCCCAGCCTCAAGCACATGCCCGCGAAGACATCCGAATCCGATGCGATGTCCAAGGACCTGACAGGCCGCGGCTTTAAGTTCGTCGGCAGCACCATCTGCTACGCCTACATGCAGGCTGCGGGCATGGTCAACGACCACCTCGACGCTTGCTACCGGGCAAGAGGCTAGACGGTCGGTCTCGCCAACCTGCCAGTTGCCTTCCATTGGCAAGTGTCGCCTAGTAGTTCTGCGGCACGGGGGTATAGTTCGGTGGCATTGGCGCGTTACCTACCAGCGTCAGTGACTTCCCGTCGAGATTGGTGTGATACTCGTACTTCTGCCCCTTCGCCGCCAGGTAGATACGCCAGCCGGGGGGTCACCATCTGCGCATAGGCTTTCCCAGGCTGCGGGTTGCCCAGACTCGTGTCCGGCCATTCGACGCGCTCCGCGCTGAACAGCGCTACGTCACCCTGAGCGAAAGCCTTTTGCCGCATCAGGTCGGCGACAGCTGCCTGCGTCGCCTCGACCTGCTGAATCGTCGGCATCTGACCGATCGGAGGCGCTCCAACGACCGTCGGGGCGCCAAGATTGTCTGAAGGCGTTGGCGACACCGCGATCACGTCGTTCGAGTCGCCGTTGCAAGCGGCCAACACTCCGAGCGTCGTCGCGATTCCCGCGACAGCGAGCAGGCGAGCATAACGTTGGGTGGTCATGAACGTACTCCTGCTTTACCCTTCACCAGTGTAGACGCTCGAGCGAGGCAGATTGTTCCGTCCTCTCCTGTAGTGTATGGATTGACACCCATTCTCCTAGCGCCCCATACTCCTGCCTCGAACCTGTCATACGAGTGATTGCATGAGAAGAAATGTACAACCGAAACGCGTATCCGGGCGAGAGGCGATCCGCGCCATCCCGCAGCGCGCACGCCTGCTTTTCCCACCCTCGTGCGGCGTCACCGTCTCGCTGCTCGACGCGCTCTACGAGGAGCGTGGCCGCTTCGAAGACCTGCGCCTCTTCACCGGCCTCATTTTCGTCGAGCACCCGGTCTGGCAGCACCTCGGCGGCAACATCAAACTGTCCACGTGGCACATCGCCGCGGCGGTGCAGAAATCGGTCGACGAGGGCAAGGCCGACTGGTTCCCCATCCGCATGTCCCAGGTAGCCTCACTCTTCGCCCAGGACGGCCCTCTTGCCGTCGACGCCGTCCTTGTCCAGGTGTCTCCGCCCGATGAGCAGGGCTACGTCAGCTTGGGCGCGCACGTGA
>JACQEE010000240.1 GCA_016200725.1 Chloroflexota bacterium | reverse complement strand
GCCGACGATCTCGCCTGACGAGACCAACTCCGCCACCCGCTCCTCGAAACGCCGGATGAGGAGCATCCGCCGGTACATCTCGATCATCGCCTCACGTTCTGGCATGGCAGCCTCGCTTTCTCAGGCGGCACGAAGAAGACAAAGGCACTCGGGCAGCGCCAGACTACGAGCGCACCTAGGGTGTGTCAAGAAAAGAACTACGACAACCCAAAGAGCCGCGACGGGGTGTCCCAAAGGATCTTCCGCACGTGCGCATCGGTCAATTTGCCGCGCCGCTTGTCGAACAACGGATCGAGCACGCGGGGGAACTCGTTGACCTCTGGATGCGGAAAGTCCGTGGCGATCATGAGGTTGTTTTCCAACCCTGCCTCGATGCCGTACCAGTAGCCAGGCTCTCCTGGCTCGCCGGAGATATAGCACTGTCGCTGGAAGTAGTGCGACGGCTTCGCCGACGGCACGCTCCCTGGTGCCATGACATGCGCGCGCTCCCATCGCTCATCGAGGAACGGGAACCACGTCGCCGCCCAGCCGACCGACGACTCCGTGAAGGCGACGCGAAGACTGGGGTGCCGAGCGCAGATCGCCCCAGTGAACATTAACGCACCCACCATCTCGCCGAGTCCGAACGTCACCGCCGTCGGTGCGTACCTGATGTTCATCGCAGCCACCTGCTTCGCGCCGACCCACCCCACGTTGCCGTTCTTGTGGAACATTGCCTCGTGCGTGCCCAGCGGTACACCCAGACTCGCGACCTCAGCCCACAGCGGGTCCCAGTGCGGATGGTCGAGCGTTCTGTCCTCGTATGGCGACTCGGGCAGGATGTAGACTGACTTGAAGCCCAGTTCCCTAACGCAGCGCCGCGCCTCTTTGGCCGCCATACCCACGTCGCGCAGGTCTAGCGCCCCGACGCCGATGAGCCGCCCCTTGCCGGCGTTGCAGAATTCGTATTGACGCGCCCGCCCTTTCCGTCGTAGACATAGGGCACGCGCGTCGTCGGCTCCGTCGAGCCCCACCAGTGGCCCATCACCGTCGTCGACATCCAGTTCATCACCTTCGGCGACATCCGAATCGTCTTCGGCGCATGGCTGCGGAACCGCTTGTCCATGAAGCGTTCCCACAGGTTGTCCGGCTCCATCACGTGCGAGTCCGCATCGACGACTTTGAACCCGTTGTACACACCTTCCCCCTTTACTCCCTCGCTTGGACAGGCACCGGTGCCTGTGGGACGGCCACTGGAGGCAAAACACCCAACGCCGCCTGGCGCTTTGGCGCGAGCGTTGGCGCCGCATCTCTGTCCTGAATCAGCACTGCGATCAGAATGGCAAGCGCCACCAGGGCCGAGGCGGCGATGAATCCCTCTTGGAAGGCCTTCACGGCGCCAGCGGTTGTCGCCGGTGCGCCAAGAACTGCATGGTGGTGCGACAACCTGCTCGTCAGCACCGTCCCGAGGATAGCCACGCCGAGGCTCGACCCCACCTGTCGGCCAGTGCTGAAGATCGAACTGGCTCGCCCCTGCTGGTCATGCGTGATCGTCGCGAACGTCGCTGTTTGCATCGGGATGATGACCAACGCGAACGACCAGCCGCGGCACAGCATCAGGGCGCGGATCCACCAGAGATTCGTCGCGATACCAACCTGGGAGAAGGCGAAGGCTGTGAGTGACGATCCGATGAGACCCACGACCATCATGCGGCGCGGCCCGATGTGACGGTAGAGGCGGCTCGCCGGCTGGCTCATGCTCACCACGCCGATGGCCTGCGGAAATGTAGCGAGTCCTGAATGCAGCGGCGATAGCCCGCGCTCCGATTGGAGCATGATCGGCAGCAAGAAGAGCGCGCCGGAAAAGCCTGCCAGCGTGAAGATCTGCACGGTGTTCGTCGCCCTGAAGAGCCGGTTGTTGAGCAGCAGCCGGATGTTGATCATCGGGTGCGCGACGCGCAACTCGACCCAGGTGAAGATGGTCAGCAGCACGAGTCCGCCAAGGCCAAACACGGCCACTTGCGAGTCGTTGAACCCCTGAGAGCCTGCGCGGGAAAGCGCATAGGTGACCGTGGCGAGCCCCGTCAAGCCGAACGCGAATCCAGGGATGTCGAAACTCCCCGCCTGCGGCTGCCGCTCCTCGCGTAGCAGCGTGGCCGCTGCGACAACGCCAACCGCGCCAATGGGCACATTGATCAGAAAGATCCAGTGCCAGGAGACATACTGCACCAGGTAACCGCCAAGGATGGGCCCGCTTGCAGGTGCAACGACCGTAGGCAGGATAAGCACCGACGATGCCTTCGCCCGCTCCTGCGGCGGGAAAGCGCGGAAGAGCATCGCTGTGCCGACAGGCGTGAGCATCCCGCCTCCGACGCCCTGCAGGATGCGAAAGCCGACGAGCGACTCGATATTCCACGCGAGGCTGCAGAGGAGCGAGGCTCCGGTAAAGATGACCAGCGCCAGCGTGAACGTGCGCTTCGTGCCGAACCGATCGCCGACCCAACCGCTCGCGGGAATCGAGACCGCGAGGCTCAACAGGTAGCCTGTGACCACCCACTCGATGGCCGTCGTTGAGGCGTGAAACTCCTTGGCAAACGTCGGCAGCGCCACGTTCACGATCGTCATGTCCAGGAGGTCCATGAAGATCGCGAAAACGAAGACGATGCCGACGATCCATTTGTACTCCAGCCGCCGCAGACCGAACATTCAAGGCCCCTCTAACGAGCGCTCTTGGCCGCTGTTTTCTTGGAAAGCACGTCTTTGGGAATGTTGTAGAGACGGCACCAGTTGTCCCAGAGAATCTTCCGCTTGCTTGTGTCCGATAAGTCGAGCTTGAGGAACCTGTCGGTCGCATGCGGGTACATCGAATCGGCGTGTGGATAGTCCGTCGAGAAAACGAGGTTGTCGTCGCCGAACCACTGGACGAACAACTTCGCCGTGTCCTCGTCCGCGTCGACGGATAGGAAGCAGTTGCGCTTGAAATACTCCGAAGGCTTCATCTTGAGCTCGGGTATCTCGTTCTTGCCAACCCACGCATAATGCTCGTCGAGGCGGTGGAAGAGCCACGGCGCCCACGAGCAGTTACCCTCGAGCAGCGAGACGCGCAGATTGGGGTGTCGCTCCAGCGTACCGCCGGCGCACAGGCTCACCGCTACCTTCATCAGGCCGAGTGGTTGCGCCAGCGTGTGCCACATCGTCATCTTGTCGAGCACATCGAGGTAGTCCGGCGTGATATACGTCTTGCCGCCGCCATGGAAGGCTATCGGCACGTTCTGCCGCGCGATCTCCGCCCACAACGGGTCGTAATAGGAGTCATGCCAGCCCCGCCGCCCCACAAACCAGGGCGTCATGAACATCGCCTTGAAGCCTAACTCCTGCACGCACCGCCGCGTTTCCAGCACTCCTGCCTCGACGTTGTGCGGCGGCGCCATGCCCGCGCCAAAGGTCCGGCCCGCGTGTTCTCCCGCAAAGTCCTTCATCCAGTCGTTGTACGCCTTGGAAATAGCTGCCGCGAACTCGGGTTCGATGCCGTCCTCCCCCGCAACCTGCGGCACGTCCACCCCGAGCACGAACAGCCCGCGCGACGGGAACAGCACCGCGAGGTCGAGCCCTTCCTTGTCCATGGCCTCCACCTGCGAACCTGCGTCCCAGTTGCGCGCCTCGGACGGGGCATAGGCGTCGTCGTGCTGGGGTCGCCAACTGCTGCGGCCATTCCCTGCGGGGCGCACGCGGCCCAGGCGCAGCATCACTCTCGACTTCACGCGCACCCGCATGTCGCGCTGCATCTCCGAGAGCCCCGCAGGCGCGGCGTGCTTGAACGCTGGATCGATATACCGCTGCCAGAGATCGGCGGGCTCCATCACATGCATGTCGCTGTCGGCCACCAGCATCCCGTTCTTCATGGCACCCCCTCGCGCTTGTCGTGTCGCATCATCTCCGAACGGCGTCTGACTTTGCAAGCGCGATACCATGAGGCCAGCGAGGTGGCCTATGAGCCTGAGCGACAAGGTGATCATCGAGGTCGGCCTGAACGAGGGTCAGCGCCGTGAGGCGAATCCGCACACCGCCTATAGCCCCTCCGAAATCGCCGACGACGCCAAGGCCTGTTACGAGGCCGGTGCTGCGGTTGTCCACTACCACGGCCGCGACCCGGTCACTGGAGCAGCGTTGAGCAACGACCCCCGTGTGAACGTCGAGGCGCAGCGCCTCATCACCCAGTCCACGCCACTGATCGCCTACCCCACGTACGCCTCGCACGTGCGCGTCCTCGATTGGTACGACATCGGCGGGCCGGCAGCGGAGCGCTATGCGCACATCGTCGCCGGAGTGAAGGCCGGCGTGAAGTACGAATTGGCGCCCGTCGACCTCGGCATCGTCGACCGCAACGCCATGCGCGACCCACGTTCGGGAAAGTGGTCGCTCTCGCGAGGCGGCCTGTTGAACACCGGCGAGGACCACGAGTGGCTCCTCGATTTTTGCCGGAAGCACAGCCTCAAACCCACTTTCGCTGCCTTTGACGTCAGCCACCTGCGCAACCTCAGGAACCTGGTGGACATGGGCATGGCAGGTGGTCAACCCCTTGTGCTCAAACTCTTCCTCACCGAGCACGAGTTCGCATCGAAGACGCTGCTCTTCTCCATCGAGCGCCTGCGCGACCTTGGCCTTGGAAGCACATCCTGGATGCCGCTCGCCTACGGTTGCGACCAGTTCCCTCTCGCAGCCTCGTCGCTGGCGATGGGTGGCCACGTGCGCGTCGGCATCGGCGACTACGCCTATCGAGAGTTGGGCTGTCCAACCAACGCATCTCTGGTGCAGCGAGCGGTCTCCATGGCTAGGGCCATCGGTCGCGAGCCCGCAACGCCGGACGAAGCGCGACGGATCATGAGGATCGGTCAGGCCTGGGAGTAGTTACCGCCCAGCGATGATGCCATCCATCCGTTCGCGCACCGCACCCTTCGTCCGCTCTGGATGCGTCAAGATGTAGAAGCGGCAGGCGCGCACCCCATCGAACACGATCTCGGCTACGCGCGATGGGTCAATCATATCGGCAGTCTTCGCTCGTTCCCGCACCCTCGCCGGACTGCCCGGCGGGTTGCGCAACTCGGCTGGACGGTTGCGGTCCGACTCGCCGATCCGCGTATCGACGGCCCCGGGGCAGAGCACGGAGACTCCCACCTTCGCGCCACGCTGCTTCAGGTCGAGCGCTAGCGTCTCCGATAGGCCCACGACTGCAAACTTTGTCGCCTGGTAGACGCCAAGCCCTGGCTGCGCGAACAGACCAGCGATGGAAGCCGTGTTCACGATGTGCGACTCGTCTTGCTGCTTGAGCATCAGGGGAACAAAGGCGTGCAGGCCATGCACGACACCCCAGAAGTTGACGCCGACGAGCCATCGCCAGTCCTCGAGCGAGCACTCCCACACCGCCTTGCGCCCCATGCCCACGCCGGCGTTGTTGCACAGCAGATGCACCACGCCGAAGGCCTCGACAGCCTTGCGCGCCAGTGCCTCGACTTGCTCAGGCTTGGTGACGTCAGTGCGCACAGGAAGCGCTTTGACTCCGAGCGCGCGCAACTCTCGCGCAGCCTGATCCAGTGGCGACTGCTCGATATCGGCCAGTACCACGTTCATACCCTCGCGAGCCGCGCGCTCGGCTAGACCTCGGCCAATGCCACTGGCAGATCCGGTGACGACCGCTGTCTTGCCCTTGAAGTCTTTCATCGGTGCCCTTTCGCAGCGACTGGCTTCTTTCGAAAGTGCGGCATCACATACTTCGCGAACAACTCGAGCCGCCGCTTGTTCTCCTCGATTGGCGTGAACGGCGCATGTCCCAGGGTAAACAGCACGTGCCGGAAGCCCATCTCTTCGAGCAATTCAATATTCTTGCGAACGCGGTCGGGGTCTCCCGCGACCAGCATCCGCTCCCACATGAAGTCTGTATCTACTTCTTTGTTCTTGCCGAGGTAGCGGTCCTTCCAGTACGTGTAACTCGCCGCGAACTCTCCCGTCCGCTCGATGGGCGCACCCTCCAGGTTCACGTTCTTCTGGCTCTTCTGGAAGTCGCGGGCGTGCGCCGCCTGCGCTCGAGCCTCGGCTTCGGTCTCCGCGATCACGAGGCCTCGCTGGATAGTGAGCCCGGCATTCTCTGTCGGGTGCCCATGCTCGGTGGCCACGCGCCGCCACTCATCGATTGCCCGCTTGCACCGGCTGAACGTCGCCGCGCTATCCGCGATGAACGGGATGCCATTCGCTGCGTAATGACCCACCGTCTCGGGACTCACTGCGGCGACGCACAGCGGCGGGTGCGGCTTCTGCAGCGGCTTGGGCAGAACATTGAGGTTCTCGAACGTCCAGTACTTCCCGCGATAGGTCAGTGGCTTGTTACTCCACGCCTGGCGCATGATCTCGATGGCCTCGTCCGTCCGTTCGCGGGCCTCATCCAGCGGCACGTTGAAGCCATGGAACTCGATGGACTGATAGCCGCGACCGAACCCGAACATGAAGCGCCCCCCGCTGAGAAGGTCGACCATCGCGATGTCCTCGGCCGCGCGCACCGGG
>JACQEE010000036.1 GCA_016200725.1 Chloroflexota bacterium | reverse complement strand
CGGCTTCTTGCCCAGCAGACGGTAGAGGTTGCCCGAGAAGATCGCCCGCTTGGCCTCGTCCGAGATGTGCGCCTCGCGGATCGCGTCGACGGTCGGCGTCCGCCGCCAGCCCATCGGGTAGGAGTAGAGACCCGAGCCGAAGACGAGCCGCTCGGCACCCATGACCTTCACCGCGGCCTGGGGTTTTGCGGTTCCGCCGTTCCACATGCCCGTGTCGAAGTAGATGTTCGAGCGCCGCTTCGCGATGTCGTAGAACAACTCCGTCTCCTCGAAGCCTGCCAGCCCGTCGAGCACCACGAACGGCGCATCCGGGCACTCCGCCGCGAGCCGCTCGACCCGCCACGGCGCCTCGAGCAGCGAACCGTGATGCGAGTGGACGAAGTTGACGAGCCCCTCCTCGACGGCGGCGAGCGCGCACTTGCGCGTCCACGGCGAATCGACATAGCACCCCTGGAGCCGGTGGTGCCACATGACGCCGGCCATCTTGCGGTGGCGAGCGACGCGGCGCACCTCGTCGACCGCCGCCTGCCCGTGCCGCGGCTCGATGGCGGCGATGGCGAAGGGAAAGCGCCGCGGGTCGCGGTCGCGGAACGCCGCGATGCGGTCGTTGTACCGAGACGTGTCCGCCGCGCCGTTGGGCATCAGATATTGATAGGCAGGGCCAATGATGCCGTGGTGGATGCCCGAGGCGTCCATCGCCTCGACGCGCGTCCGGTGCTCGCGCTCATCGAGCGATTCGCCGGCGCGGGCGTCGCCCGTCGCCTTGGTGTAGTCCTCGATCAGCCCAAGGTGTTGGTGCGCGTCCAGTATCTCCATGGCTACTTCCCCGCGAACATCGCGCTCAGCGACTTGCGCTGTATCTTACCCGTCGCCGTGCGTGGCAGCGCATCCACCACGTGTACCCGCTTCGGCACTTTGAAGTCCACGAGGTGCTCGCCGCAGAAGCGCTGGATGTCCTGCTCCGTCGCCGCGCGCTTCAACACGACCGCGGCCTGGATCTCCTCGCCGTACTTGGCATCGGGTACCCCGAAGCAGATCGCCTCGGCGATGGCCGGGTGCCGCGCCAGCACCGCATCGACCTCGAGCGGCGATATCTTCTCGCCGCCACGGTTGATCAGTTCTTTGAGCCGACCCGTCAAGCGCAAGTACCCACCGCGCTCGATGGTGCCCTGGTCGCCGGTGCGGAACCACCCATGCGTGAACGAGGCCGCGTTGGCCTGCGGATTATCACGATAGCCGCTCATGACGTTCGGCCCGCGAATGACCACCTCGCCGACGCCACCCTGGGGCAGCAGCGCGCCCCCCTCGTCCATGACGCCGACCTCGACGCCCGTGCCAACCCCGACGGTCCCGGCCCGTCGCTCGTCAGGTGGCAGCGGGTTAGACGCCATCTGATGCGCCGCCTCGGTCATGCCATACGCCTCCAGCACAGGCGAGGCGAAGCGTGCCTCCATCTGCTCGAACAGCGCCGGTGCCAGGGCCGATGAGCACGAGCGGATGAAGCGGAAGGTGCCTTTCGGCGCATTGTCCTGGTCGGCACGCGCCACGAGGATTTGATGAATCGTGGGCACGGCGGAGTACCAGGTCGCGGCATGAGCCTTGGCGTCGCCCCAGAACGCGCCAGCGCTGAAGCGTGGCGGGACGACCACCGTGCCTCCGGATGCCAATGTAGAGAGCACGACGCCGATGAGCCCATGCACATGAAAGAGTGGCATCACCACGAGCGCAACGTCGCGGTCAGTGAGCGCATAGGTACCGACAATGTTGCGCGTCGAGGCGACAATGTTGGCATGCGTCAGCGGCACACCCTTCGGCCGGCTGGTTGTGCCGCTCGTGTGAAGAAACAGCGCTGGCTCAGCCGCGTCGACCTTCGCAACAGAAGCACCTCGTTCTACTAACTTGCCATCACGGCGAAGTTCCAGCCCCTTCGAACCAGGCTCGACAGAGATTACAGATAGACCAAGGCCGGAGGCGGCCCCGTGCGCAGTGCCAGCCCCCACGGGCAGCACTACAGTCTTGGCCGATGCCGCTTCCATGAAGGACTTGAACTCGTCAGCCGTGTACGCAGGATTGAGCGGCGCCGCGACAGCCCCAGTGCACGTCAGCGCCAGGAAGCATTCGATAAACGAGAGGTCGTTGCCGAGAACTAAGGAGACTGTGTCGCCAGCCTCGATGCCAGCGCCACGCAGCAGGCGCGCAAGTTGCTCTACGCGCTCCGACAGTTCGCCGTAGGTAACAGAAGGTCCGCGCGGCACCGCAACCGCGGCGTGCTGCGAGCCTCCTCTGCCGAGCAGATCAGGTAGCGTTGCAGGTGGCAAGGATGGCATGAAACTCGATTCCTATCAGGTTCATGCGAAACGTCCCACAGAATAGCACGGCAGGCGCGCTACACGATAAGGCGCCGACGCATGAACGTGAGCGCCAGCGTGTAGAGAACCCCGGTCGCAGCAATCATGCCGAGGATGCACCAGAGCATCGTGACGGTGAAGTCACCGGAGATCAGGTGGCGTGTAACGTAGACAGCCGGCGTAAGCGGAAGGCACCACGCGAAGATGCGCAGGCCATGATTGAGGTCGCTCAGTGGGAAGAACACGCCGCTGAAGAAGAACATCGGATAGATAAATACGGAAAAGAAGTAGTTGAACGCATTCACCGATGGCGCTTTCGACGTGTAGACCATCGAGAGCGAGGAGAACATCATGCCCTGTAACGCAGCGAGAGGAAGGATGAGGATCGCGGCCGGAGACTTG
>JACQEE010000035.1 GCA_016200725.1 Chloroflexota bacterium | reverse complement strand
GTTACTTCTTGCCCTTGATGCCGAACGCCTTGCGGACGTTGCGCGAGAGGATGTTGGCCTTGTCGTCGTCGGTGAGGCCGGGCGATTTGAGGATAGAGTCGAGCAGGCGCGAGCGGCCGGGCTTTCGCATGGCGGCGTAGGAGATGCCGGCGCTGAACGTGAACTTCTCCGAGCCGTGCTTGGGTATCCAGGCGGCGACCTGCGCCCAGCCGGTCGGGCCGCCGACGTCCCAGAGGATGTTGGGCGTGCGCTCAGCGATGAAGAGCACTTCCATGCTCTGCTCGTAGGAGTAGAAGGCGTCGAGAGCGATGAAGGTGTGTTCGGGGAACTCGTAGGCGAGGCGTTGTAATCGCCAGGGCGCTTCGAGTTTCGACTCGGCGTTGGTATGGATGAGCGGGACCATCTTCAGATCGGCCATGCGGCGCAGGATGGGTCGCATCCATTTGTTGTCGATGTAGCAGCCCTGCAGGCGGTGGTGCCAAGAGAGGCCATCGAGTTTCAATTCGCGCTTGCAGCGGTCGACCTCTTCCATGGTGCGCTCGCCGTGGAGCGGTTCGACGGTGCCGAGGGCCATGCGGAAGCGCGTGGGCGCGAAGCGGCGGTAGGCGGCGATGCCGTCGTTGATGCGCATCGTGTCCTTGATGCCGTCGGGTTTGAGGTAGGCGTGCGCGGGCTGGATGATCGCCCAGTCGACGCCCCCGGCATCGAGAGCGCGCACGCGGCCCTGCGCCTCCTCCTCGACGCTCTGCTTGGTCTCGTGCGCCTCGAAGTCGCCGAGGGCGTCGGCAAGGTCGCCGATGTGCTGGTGGGCGTCTACGACTTCCATGATAGGCTCCTGTTGCTACAGGCTGCGGCGCGAGTATAGCCGAGGCAGCCACCATGCAGCGAGGTTCGCGCGTTGGCGCTTGTCGTGAAGACTGCTGGGGTCCGATTCATTTACAGGGCAACAAATCGTAAGTTACACTTCTAGAATCGGCTCGCACACCGGATGCGCGCCTGAGGCGTTCACGTGATACGCATGCAAGTTCCCCCAGTGAATCTGGGACTCGCAATCCAGGGGCGCTGAGATTGGTCTCTGCGACGACGTTCGCCGCCATCGTCGCGTTCCTCGTCGGCGCATCGGTGGGCAGTTTCCTGAACGTAGTCATTGATCGGGTGCCCGCGGGCAAATCGCTCATCCGCCCGCGCTCGTTCTGCGACTCCTGTCAGAAGACGCTGCAAGACCGCGATCTTGTGCCCATCGTAAGTTACCTGGCGCTGCGCGGACACTGCCGGGCCTGCGGCGCACGGATACCGCTACGAGTCATACTCGTGGAGATCCTCACGGCAGGGCTCTTCGCGGGACTGGCGCTGGCATACGGGCCGCACGCGGAATTCATCGTGCTGGCGGCGGCCGCGGCCTACTTCATCGCCATCGCGGGGATCGACTACGACCGGCAGTTGATCTTGCACAGCATGACGCTCCCGGCCATGGCCGTCGTGCTCGCCATATCGTTCTTCTGGCCGCACATGGGGCTAGCGCGCACCTTCCTCGGCCACGATGGAGCGTGGGCAGCATTCGTGAACTCGCTGCTGTCGGGCCTGGCCTCCGCTGCGGCATTCCTGGCCATCTACATCGCGACGGCCGGGCGAGGCATGGGCGAAGGCGACATCACCCTCGCCGCGGTCATGGGCTTCCTCTTCGGCTTTCCAGGCATCGTGCTGGCGCTATGGCTGGGCATCGTAGTCGGCGGCGTGATCGCTATCGGACTTCTGGTACTGCGGAAGAAGAGCAGGAAGGATGCCGTGCCCTTCGGCGTGTTCCTGGCCGTCGGAGCGATTGCCTCGACGTTTTTGCTGCACTGGATCACGGTCCGGTATCAGGAAATGGGACTGCGGGCGTTCACGCTATGAGCGGCTGATACGCTCTTGGCCTCTTTCCCTGTCCACCCTTCTCGCATCGCGGGAACCTGTGTACCCTGTACCGCACGTAAGACCCTCACCCTGCACCCTCTCCCGCAGACGGGCGAGGGGAAGAAGCATCCATGCCAGACATCGAGATCATCGACGCGCACACGCACACCTACGCCAGCCGCGAGATCGGCCTGCGCGCGAAGGGCGACGCGGCGACCGACGGCAACACGCTCGGCGGCACCATCGAGGAACTCGAAGCGGCGATGGGCCTAGGCCGCATCCGCCGCGCCGTCATGCTCTGCCTGCACCCCTACGCCGACATGCGCGAGGCGGCCATCGCTAAGATACCCGCTACACTCGTTGACGCCGAGCGGGCCAAGGCCGAGGCGGACATCGAGGCGATGCTGCTCGGACGCCAGCAGCGCCGCAACCAGTGGACGTGCGAGGTGGCGCAGCAGCACGGCAACCTGATCCCGTTCATCACCTTCGACCCTTCGATGCCTGCCGACACTATCTGCGCCGAGATCGAGGAGCGCGGCCGGCAGGGGTCGAAGGGCATCAAACTGCACGCCTCGCTGGGCAAGTTCCACCCCTACGACCCGCGCCTGTTCCCCGCCTATGACCTGGCGCAGGAGCGCGGGCTTCCGGTCGTCTTCCACGGCGGCGCATTCTTCGGTGGTCGCGGCGAGTACAGCCGTCCGAAGAACTTCAAGGAGATCGCGACGCGCTTCCCGCGCCTCACGTTTGCGCTCGCCCACCTCGGCCAGGGGTACATCGACGAGCCGCGCGAGCTAGCGGGGCTGTACGCGCAGGTGGCCTTCGACTGCTCAGCCATCGTGAGCAGCGCCGGCGAGCCGGGCGGCATGCCGCCGCAGGAACTGGTGGCCCTGGTGCGCGAAGTGGGGGTCCATCGCGTGCAGCACGGCTCCGACTATCCGTATCTCGACCCCGTTCGAGCCGCCGCGAAACTGCTCTCGCTACCCTTCACCGCCGACGAGCAGCGGCTCATCGCGGCAGATAACGCGCGGCGGCTGCTGCGGCTGGGGTGAGGGCAATCAACACCGAGTCATTGCAGACAGATCCACATCTCACGTTTGTACCGGATGTGTTTCCCTGACGGGCTTGATTGCGTGCCCGACGGAATAGGTATTTGTCGCCGTGGCACGCAGACGCCGGATACAAAAAAGAGGGGCGGCTCTGGCGAGCCGCCCCGTGTCGGCAGTAAGGCAGAGGTTAGGTCTTTCCGGCATTGACCAGCCAAGTGTTCTCCATGCGTGCGCGGTGGCAGTAGGCACCAGGACACACAGGGTTGTAGGCCTTGACGATGGGCGCCCACGCTACCCAGGAGCCAGCCCACGCCACCTTCGGGTACCAGTTGGCGTCCGTGAGGATATACCGCTCGAGGTCCTGCGTGATGGCCTTGCGCTTGACGACGTCCACCGTCGAACTTTGCTGTTTGTACAGGTCGTCTACCTTGGCGTCGCTGAACTTGCCGAAGTTCTGCGCGGAGCCAGTGGGGTAGTAGACGCCGAGCACGTAGTCGGGATCATCGGCCGACGACGAGGCAGGGATGTAGAACACTTCGAAATTGCCCGCAGCGCGCCGAGTCACGTATTCCTGCGAGGTGATCACTTCCAGTTTGACGTTCAGGCCGGCCTGATTCCAAGTGCCCTGTAGGAATGTAGCGTCATCCTGGTAGATCTGCGTGTTGATGCTCAGGAGCGTGAACGAGAACTTGTCGAACGTCACGTTCGCCGCCTGGAACAACGCCTTGGCTTGGGCGATCCTTGCAGCGTCGACCGGTCCGGTGTTGATGAGTTTCGCTGTCTCGTCATCGGTCAGACCCCAGCGGCCCTGGATGGCAGGTGGAAGCAGCGGGCTAGCGGCAGCCCAGCCATACCCGGGATACCGAGCGGTGACGAATCCGGGCCGGTCAACGAGTAGGTCGAGTGCGCGTCGAACGCGCACGTCGCTGAACGGCGCCTTGTTATTGAAGTGGAAGTGACGCCACGAGCCATAGCCCGTCCCCACATTCCAGTCCGGCTTTTCCTTCTTGAACTGGTCAATGATCGGATTGAGCATGCCCGGGTCGAGGTAGTCGGCTTCGAGGAACTGGCCCGCCCGCACCGCTGCCGTGGCAAGCGTGGTGTCCGGAATGATGGAGAACTCTACGCCGTCCATGTAGGGCAGCGGGTCGCCGGACTCGTCCTTCTTGAAGTACGCATCATTCTTGCGGACACTAATGTGGTCGGAAGCCTTGCGCTCCAGGAACTTGTATGGCCCGGTGCCGACTGGCGACTTGTTGATGTCCTTGGGGTAGTCGAAGCCAAGGGCCTCGGAGTAGATTACGGTAAAGAGGTTGGCGAGGGTGTTGATGAACGCCGGAGCCGGCTGCTTCATCTTGAAGATGACGGTGACATCGTCGGGGGTGCTATAGGTCGCAACGTAGTCGGAGACCGCGTTTTTCACAGCGCTTACGTAACCAGTATTGATCTCGCCGCTGACCCGCTTGTAGCTAAAGGCTACGTCTGACGCCTTGAGCGGTGACCCGTCGTGGAATTTGATCCCCGGTATTAGCTTCACGCTGTAGGTGAGGCCGTCGTCGCTAACCGTCCAGGATTGCGCCAGATCATTCTTAATCTTGGTCGGATCCTGGTCGTCGTTCATCAACAGGCCATTGTGCATCGTCGGGTTGACCTTGATCTGGATGTAGCCCGTCGACCACGCGGAGTCCCAGGCACCGGTTGTCTGGAGGTCCGTGTTCAGCCGCACCCGTAGAAGACCTCCGCGGGTGGGCTTGGGCTTAGCCGCAGTAGGCGTCGGTGCAGGGGTCGGCGTCGGCGCGGGAATGGCCGTGGCCGCCGGTCCAGCGGTGGCTGCGCGCGTTGGCGTAGCTGTGGCCTGCGTCGCCGGAGTAGCTGTAGCCGCCGCCGAGGTCGTTGCGGTTGCTGCCGCCGTCGGCTTCGGCGTCGCCGTCTTCTCGTCCCCACCGCCGCAGGCCGACACAATCATGACCACCACGCTTACGCATGCTGCGAGACCGTAGTACCGCATCCGTCGCCTCATGTAGGCCTCCATGTTCACTGGGATTCCCCAATCCGGCTTGGGGGAAGAGACGCTCGTTCTTGCTCGAAGTTATCGGGGATGGTAGCCCTCTTCCCTTCCCAGGTCAACCCACCAAGTGCATAGGCCCCTGGCGCGTCGGCAAGAAAGCAAACGGCCGGGGCCGACCGGCATTCCTCTATCGGCCCCGGCTCACCTTCGACTTGATCTGTTCGCTGATTGGTTCTGGGAGCGTCGTTGGGCTTAATAGTCCATCGGCGGCATTGCGGCGGGCGCGTGTCCGTTTTGCTTGACGTCCGTGATGATGGACTCTGTAGTCAGAATCATCGCCGCAACGCTGGCTGCGTTCTCTATTGCCGCTCGAGTGACCTTCGCCGGGTCTACGATGCCTTTGACCCAGAGATCGCCAAATTCCATCTGCTCTGCGTCGTAGCCCTCTTTCGGGTTGGTCGTCTCACGCACACCGTTCAAGACCACCGATCCCTCGCCGCCGGAATTGGCGACAATTTGCCGTAGCGGGGCATCCAGGCACTTGGCTACGATGTCGACGCCCGTCTGCTCGTCCTGGTCCTCGCACTTCACTTTCTTCAGGACCTTAGCCGCGCGGACCAGCGTACAACCACCGCCTGTGACGATGCCTTCTTCGACCGCAGCCCGGGTCGCAGAGAGGGCGTCCTCGAGGCGAGCCTTCTTCTCTTTGAGTTCAACTTCGGTAGCACCGCCGACCTTGATGACGGCGACGCCGCCGGCCAGTTTCGCCAGTCGTTCCTGGAGCTTCTCGCGGTCGAAGTCAGAGGTCGTCTCTTTGATCTGGGCCTTGATCTGGGCCATACGGGCCTTGATCTTTTCATTCGAGCCCCGACCTTCGACGATCGTGGTGTTGTCCTTGTCGGATTGCACCTTCCGCGCGCGGCCCAAGTCCTGGACCGTAGTCATGTCAAACTTGCGACCCGCATCCTCGCTAATCACCGTGCCACCCGTCAGGATCGCGATGTCTTCGAGCATCTCTTTGCGGCGATCGCCAAAGCCAGGCGCCTTGACCGCGAGGCAGTTGATCGTCCCACGCAGCTTGTTGACCACCAGGGTCGCCAAGGCCTCGCCTTCAATATCCTCGGCAATCAAGACGAAGTTCTTCGAAACCTGGAGCAGCTTCTCGAGGAGGGGGACGATGTCGTTGACTGCCGCCACCTTCTTGTCGGTGATGACAATGTACGGGTCCTGGATAACCGAC
>JACQEE010000034.1 GCA_016200725.1 Chloroflexota bacterium | reverse complement strand
AACTCGGCGTGGACAGACAACAAGGTCGAGGGCGACCTGGCCACAACGTGGGCACAGAGCGCCGACGGCAAGACCGTCACGGTGAAGTTGGATCCCAACGCGAAGTGGCAGAACGTCGCGCCAGTCAACGGTCGAGCAGTAACATCGGCCGACGTGAAGTGGCTCTTTGAGAACTTCGGAACACTGAAGAGTGGCAACGCCACCGCGATAAAGGACGTTGACACAATCACGGCGCCTGATGCTCAAACTGTGGTATTCAACCTGAAGACGCCGTACTCTGGCTTCCTCCAGTCCCTCGCCACTTACACGCTCAAACTCGTGCCCAAAGAGCAGTTCGACACCGACGGCGACTTCACCAAGCGCGCTATCGGTACGGGGGCGTATGTCTTCGACCGCCGCGAGCCTAACGCCCGCGTGGTCGTCAAGGCGAATCCGAATTACTGGAAGCAGGGTAAGGACGGTAAGGCGCTCCCGTACATGGACGAGATCGACGTGATCCTCGGCCAGGACACGGCGACAATGAACGCCGCAGTAAAGACTGGCCAACTCGCCTTCGTCTCTCCCGACACGATGGACCCAGTGACAGCCAAACAGTGGCTCGCCGATCCGAGCCTTCAAGGCAAGTACACCTGGATCCAGTCGTTTAAGTTGTACACCGAAGCAATCCACGGCAACCTATCCAAGGAGCCCTGGAAGAGCAACCTGCAGTTGCGCCAGGCCCTCTTGCACGCGATCGACATGAAGGCCATCGCAGCCAACGCGGTTCAAGAAGCAGACGCACCACTGGAAGGCCCGATCACGTCTGGCATGGGCGCGTTCAGCATGTCTCAAACCGACTTGGCGAAGTACTACACCTACGACCCGGCCATGGTGAAGAGCCTGCTGGCGCAACAGACCGCCCTGCCCGCCCCGTACAAGATCGAACTCTCATTCATCCTACCCAGCACACCCGGTACGCGAACTGACCGCCTTTCACAATTGCTCGGACCCATGCTCACAACTGCAGGCTTCCAAGCGAGTGTCTACGTGCCCGCCTCGCCAGCGGAGGGTTACGGACGATACTTCGCTCCGACGGGCAGCACCTTCCAAGTAGGGCAGACGTTCGTTGGGTACGAAGGCAACATCTTCAACTGGTGGCGAAACTACTTCCAGACCGGTGGAACGCGTAACTGGTTTGGCCCTTTGAGCGATCCAGCGCTGGACGCGAAGATCGCCGACTTCGGGGCGACGTTGGACACGAACGCCCAGATAGCCAAGGCCCAGGACATTCAGAAGTACATCCTGGACCAAGCGTACTTGATACCGCTCACGGGTGGGCGGATGTACGTTCCGCAGCAGGCATCGCTCAAAAACTTCATGCGCACCTGGGGCTGGGGCTTCCAGGGTATTGAGGCAGCGTGGATCGATAAATAGCCCGCTTCGCTAGCCGGACATAGGTTGATACACCGCGCGGGCTCCGGGATTCCGGAGCCCGCGCCTATATAAGCGAGCAACACGTGGGACGTTACATCCTCCGGCGCCTGCTGCTCATGATTCCCACGCTGCTGCTTGTGTCGCTGATCGTGTACCTGTCGGTCGCGCTGCTGCCCGGGGACGTTGTTGACGCAAAGCTGGCAACGTCTATCGCTGCCGGGGCCAGTGCCTCCAGAGAACAGGCTGCGGAACTGCGGAAAGAGCTGGGCGTCGACCAGAATAAGGCGAAGCAGTACTTCGTGTGGCTAGGCCGTGTAGGGCGCGGCGACCTGGGACATTCGCTATATTTTGGCAACCAGGTTCGCGCCCAGTTGCGCCAGGCAATCCCCGTGAGCTTCGAACTAGCTCTGATCGCTCTGATCGTTTCCCTGGTGATTGCCATTCCCTTCGGAGCGCTCTCTGCGTTGTACCAGGACTCGCCACTCGACTACGGCGCCAGGCTGTTCAGCATCGCAGGCCTTTCGGTGCCAAACTTTGTCATCGGAACGTTAATCATTGTGCTCGGAGCGGATTGGTTTAATTGGACCCCGCCCTTGGGGTACCGTACCTTTTTCGATAGCCCCTCGAAGAACTTGGCGCAATTCATCATCCCAGGCGTGGTGCTCGGCCTAGCAGTTTCGTCAACGGTCCTGCGCATGGTGCGCTCCTCGATGCTCGAGGTGCTCCGCGCCGACTACGTCCGCACTGCGCGGGCAAAGGGCCTCACCGAGAGGCTGGTCGTAGTGCGGCACGCGCTGAAGAATGCCATGATTCCACCAATGACGCTTATCGGTGCCCAGGTCGGCTTCCTCATCGGGGGGGCATTCATCGTCGAGCAGATCTTCGGCTTGCCCGGAATAGGCAAATTGACGCTTCAAGCGATGACCAACCGCGACTACCCGCTTCTGCAGGGCGGGGTGCTTTTCCTCGCCGTGATTTACGTTGCGGCGAACCTCCTGGTAGACCTGAGTTACGCCTGGCTGGACCCAAGGATTCGGTATTCGTAGGCCGCTATGCAAACTACGAAGATTGAGCAGCAGGACAATGCACGCCCAAGGACCTCGCCCCTCCGCTGGGCCCATAGGCAGTTGAGAGAGTTCTGGGCTTTCTCCCGCCGGAAGCCTCTTGGCGGCATCTCGGCGGTAATCATCCTGATCATGGTCGTCATGGGGCTGTTCGCCAACTTCATCGCCCCGAACCCGCCCCTGAAAGTTCGCAAGGCTGGTCTACGGGGCACGCATTTCGCTATTGGTCGGCGCGGCCTCAGTTGGCATGGGCTTGGTCGTGGGCACAACGCTCGGGCTGATATCGGCCTACTACGGAGGCATGTGGGATCTCATCATCCAGCGGTTCGTGGATGGCGTGATGGCTTTCCCGGCCCTCATTCTGGCGCTGACGATCGTGACCCTGATGGGTAAAGGCTTCACGGTTGGCGGCGCTCAGGCCAACGTCGTCCTATCCATCGCGATCGTGCTCATCCCGGTAACGACCCGCGTGGTACGAGGCAGCGCCCTTTCCGTTAAGGAGAACGTCTACGTGGATGCGGCTCGCTCTCTGGGGGCGTCGGACATGCGCATCATGTCCCGGCATGTGTTGCCCAACGTCGCCCACGTCATCATCATCCTCGGAGCAACCTACCTCGGTGCTGCGATTCTCCTCGAATCGACGCTGAGTTTCTTGCATCAGGGCACGGCCATCGGCCAGCCCTCGTGGGGCAACATGCTGGCGACCAGCCGTACCACACTGGAGAGTCACCAACAGTTGCTGTGGTCGCCCACGATTGCCGTGAGCCTCGCCATCCTCGCATTCAACCTGCTCGGCGACGCCCTACGCGATGTCTGGGATCCGCGGCTGCGAAATACGTAGGCTCTGGCCTGATGCGACCTCGCGCCTTCACCTGCCACGTAGCGCCGCCTGCGCAGCGGCGAGCATCACGTCCACCGGCGGCTTGATGCCAAGCCACAGTTCGAACGCGAGGGCACCCTGGTACACGAGCATCGGCAGCCCGCCGAGCGTTCGCGCTCCCGCAGACTTCGCGGCGCGAAGGAGGGGTGTCTCTTCGGGGTTGTAGACCAAATCGAAGACGAGGCAGTGGCGCGGTATCTGCGACGCAGCGAGTGGGCCCTGGCCTTCGGCAGGCCCGTGACGCATCCCGAGCGATGTTGTGTTCACGATGAGGTCGACATCTCCTATGGGTGTGCCCCAGACCACTGGCTTTAGTACCACCTGCTGTTTACGGCTCGCTAGAGAGATAGCCACCGAATCAGCCTTTTCAGCCGTACGATTCGTTATGACAAGTTCCTTTACGCCTGCCTGAAGCAAGGAGACAACTACAGCTCGAGCGGCGCCTCCCGCGCCTAGCACTACCGCACGCTTGCCTTTCGGCTCCATGCCGCCATCCTCTCGAAGCGCTTGCAGAAAGCCGGGGCCGTCCGTGTTGTGCCCGATGAGCCGCCTCGCGCGGCTGACGATGGTATTGACGGCACCGATCGTGCGAGCCGTCTCGTCCATCTCGTCGAGAAGCGGGATGACACGCTCCTTATAGGGAATGGTGACGCTGGCGCCGAGCATCTCGGCATGGCGGAGGCTAGCCACCCGCCATTCGAGCTGCTCGGGCGGAGTTTCCCACCGCTCGTAGGCCATGTTAAGACCGAGCGCCTTGAAGGCCGCTTGATGCATAGCTGGGGAGACCGAGTGACGGATCGGGTAGCCGATTACGCCGGCTGTACGCAGAGGTGTTTTGGAGGACGTAGTCATGCTGGATATTGTGGGCGGAGGCGGGAACCAAAGCAAACGGGCCTTGACAGTACCCGAGCCCCTGCCTACCCTACCCTGGAATCTTTCCACACTGGCGGTTACTGATGGATTTTCGATTCCGTCCTGAAGATGAATCCTTTCGACAGGAAGTCCGCACCTTCCTAAAGAAGGAATTACCCCCCGGCTGGCGAGGCACCCGCGGCGAGATACAGCCGGAGGACTTCGAAATCGATCGGACGATGCGGCAGAAGCTGGCCAAGAAGGGGTGGCTCGCACTCGCTTGGCCTAAAGAGTACGGAGGCGCGGGCGCCGACGTATTGCGCCAGACCGTGATGAGCGAGGAGATGGCCTACCACCGCGCGCCCGGCCGCGATGGCCAGGGTATTGGGCTTATCGGCCCCTGCATCATGGTGCATGGGAGGGATGACCAGAAAAAGGATCACCTCGGGCGCATCGCGCGCGGCGAGGTGATCTGGTGCCAGGGATTCAGCGAGCCTGGCTCCGGCTCCGACTTGGCCTCTCTGCAGACCAAGGCCGTCCGCGATGGTGACGACTGGGTCATCAATGGCTCGAAGATATGGACCACCTACGGCCACCTCGCCGACTGGATGCACATCCTCACGCGCACCGACCCCGAGGTGCCCAAGCACAAGGGCATCTCCTACTTCCTGCTCGACATGAAGACACCCGGGATCGAGATTCGCCCCCTCATCAACATATCGAACAGCCACGGCTTCAACCAGGTGTTCTTCACCAATGTCCGCGTCCCCGCACGCAACATGCTCGGCGAAACCAATCGCGGCTGGTACGTGGCGACCACCACGCTCGACTTCGAGCGCTCGATGGCAGGGCAGTCAGCGAGCGTCCGCCGCACGCTTGAAGAGGTCATTGAATATCTGCGCGGCATCAAGGGCCCCGATGGGCGATCACCACTTCAGGAGCCGCGTATTCGGCACAAACTCGCTGAGTTAGTCATCGCCGGCGGCGTCGCGCGTGGCCTCGCCTATCGCGTCGCCTGGATGCAGCACAATAAGCAGATCCCGAACATGGAGGCCTCGCTGGGCAAACTCTACGCCAGCGAACTCACGCAAAAGGTTGCACGTACACTGATGGACGTCCTTGGCATGTACGCGCAGATCGAGTGGAGCGACAAGCGCGCCCCGATAGATGGCCGCATCGAGTTCTCCTACCTGAACACCATTTCCATGACCATCGCCGCCGGTACGTCCGAGATCCAGCGGAACATCATTGCCACGCGAGGGCTCGGGTTACCACGGTAGGCCGGCCGTTTGCGCTGCCAGATCTGGGTATGCATTGACTCTGATTCAGGCGAAGAAGCGTCGCGCCGAACTCGTCACAACTGCCACTCGCATGCGTAACCTCGTCGCCTCTTTACGAGGCGAGGCAGCCATCGCAGTCGACACCGAGTCAAACGGCTTCCATCGCTACCCCGAACGCGTTTGCCTCGTGCAAATCGGCGTGCCTGGTGTCTCCTACATCATCGATCCGGTGACAATCGATGACATATTGCCGCTTGGCGAACTACTTGCTGATCCAGATGTACAGAAGATCATCCATAGTGCCGACTACGATCTCCGCAGCCTCGACCGCGAATGGGGCTTCGGTATCCGCAACCTGTACGACACGAGCGTTGCGGCTCACTTCGCCGGCCTCGACCGCTTGGGCCTCAGCAACACGCTCGAGCAGTTTCTCGCCGTGACCCTCTCGAAGGAGAAGAAACTACAGCGCGCCGATTGGTCGATGCGACCACTCTCACGCGAGGCACTCGACTATGCCGCTGATGATGTCGCGTATCTGTTGCCACTCCGCGAGGTCCTTGATGCGAAACTTGGCGAGTTGGGCCGCGCAGATTGGGTGCGCGAAGAGTGCGAGCGGCTGGAAGACTTGCGCTATACGCCGCCCGAGCCTCCGGGGGAGTGGGTCTTTTCCATGAGGGGCTCGCGCAAGCTCGACGACCGGGGCCTTGCCGTGCTCCAGAAACTTATTCTCATGCGCGAGCGCGAGGCACGGCGGCGCAACCGCCCACCATTTCGTATCCTCTCCGACGAGGCGCTTCTCACACTCGCAGAGAACCCCAAGACAGAACTTGGGAAGGTCCACGGCCTTACCGACGTCGTACTCCACCGAATCGGCAAGGACCTGCGGCAGGCGCTCATCGAAGGCCAGGCTGCGCCGCCTATCAAGCGGCCCCCTCCCGAGCGGCCGGCTCGAAAGCCACCAACGAAGAACGAGCAGGAACGATTTCAAAAGTTGCGGACCTGGCGCATGGAGCAGGGCAAACGCCTAGAACTCGATCCCGCACTCGTATGGCCCATGCCCAGCCTTGAACGCCTCGCGCGCGACCCAGGCTCGCTCGACGCCGAGCTACGCTCTACAGAAGTTCGTCGGTGGCAGGCAAAAGCGTTCAGCGACTCGTTGCGGAAGGATCTCGCGCGGCTGTAGCCAGCCTAGATCTCTGCGACGGTTGGCCCAACTCGGTCGGCGACCGGTCGCAACTGCTTCAGGTCGAAGCCATATACCTTCGCAGCGTTCTCGCCTAGCATCGCGGCGATCTCGGCCTTCGGCAACCCTGCGAGACCCCCATGCAAGGTCCGCTTGCTATGCGGCCACGAGCCTTCGAAGTGCGGGTAGTCCGAGCCCCACATGATCTTGTGCACGCCGGTCTTGTAGCGAATCGCCGCCTCGTCGGGACTCCGAAACATCGCTTCAACGTAACACTGTCGGTCCCAGTACTCCTTCGGC
>JACQEE010000222.1 GCA_016200725.1 Chloroflexota bacterium | reverse complement strand
CCCGCGCAGCCGATGTCCGTGCAGGCGCTCTGGCGTGATCGCGACCAGAACCTGCGCCTCTACGGCGCGAAGTGCAAGGCGTGCGGACGCGTGCAGTACCCCCCGCAGCGCCTCTGCACCTTCTGCCACGCCCGCGACCAGATGGAGACGGTGCGCATGGCCGACAAGCGCGGCGATATCTTCACCTACTCGATGGACTACGTCGCCGGCACGCCCGACGTGCCGCTCGTGATCACGATCATCAACTTCCAGGGCGGCGGGCGGATGCTCTCCATGCTCACCGATCGCAAAGTGCCCGATGTCCGCATCGGCCTGCCTGTCGAGATGACCTTCCGTAAGGTCGGCATCTTCATGGAAGGTGTCCACAACTACTACTGGAAGGCCATGCCCATCCGCGGCGCTACCGTCGCGGCGGCAAAAGCGGCGTAGGCGACATAACGACGCAAGCGCCTCGTCTGTCTATAATCGGAGCAGGACAAGCAAAGGAGCCTCTATGAGCGGCATCAGCGACCAGGTAGCCATCATCGGCATGGGGTGCAGCAAGTTCGGCGAACGCTGGAATGCCAGCGCCGAGGACCTGCTCGTCGAAGCCGCGTTCGAGGCCTTCGAGGATGCGGGCGTCGAGGCGAAGGACATCCAGGCCGCATGGCTTGGCACGTACATCACCGCTTTCACCGGTCAACTCCTCGCCCAGTCGCTCAAACTCGAGTACATCCCCATCAGCCGCGTGGAGAACATGTGCGCCACTGCGACCGACGCCTTCCGCAACGCCTGCTTCGCCGTCGCCTCGAAAGCCTACGACATCGTCATGGTCGCCGGCGTCGAGAAGTTGAAGGACACGGGCTACACCGGCCTCGGCAACACCAACATTCTCCCGAACACCAACGTCGCGCCGCCGGTGCCGCCGCCTGCCCAGTTCGCTCTTGCCGCCACTCGCTACTTCCACCAGTACGGCATCAATCCCGACAAGGGCCGCGAAACCCTCGCCAAGATCGCGGTGAAGAACCATCACAACGGCAGCATGCACCCGAAGGCGCACTTCCAGAAGGAGATCACCGTCGAGCAGGCCCTCCGCGCACCGATGGTCGCCTGGCCGCTCAGCCTCTTCGATTGCTGCGGCGTGAGCGACGGCGCCGCCGTGGCGATTATCACGCGACCCGAGATTGCCAAGTCGTTCCGCGACGACTACATCCTCGTCAAAGGGATGGGCCTGGCCATCGGTGGCAAGCAGGGCATCCTGCAGGACGATTTTGACTTCACACACTTTCCTGAGACGCAGGCGGCGGCCAAGCAGGCGTACGAGCAGGCCGGGATCCGCGACCCGCGTAAGGAGATCAGCCTCGCCGAGGTACACGACTGCTTCACGATCACCGAGATGATCATCATGGAAGACCTCGGCTTCAGCCAGCGCGGCAAGGCGTCGCAGGACGTCGAGGCCGGCACGTTCACGCTCGAAGGCGAGCTACCCGTGAACACGGATGGCGGCCTCAAGTGCTTCGGGCACCCGATCGGCGCAAGCGGCCTCCGCATGATGTACGAGATCTACAAGCAACTGCAGGGCAAGGCTGGCCCGCGACAGATTAAGAATGCGAAGCTGGGTCTCACCCACAACCTCGGCGGCACACCCGGCTCGTTCAGCGTCGGCGTCGGCATCTTTGGTGCCCGCGACTGACGAAGCGCGGCGGCCTCCGGGGCGGTGTGCTAGGCACGTTCTACTCCTGATTTCGTGGTTCGCCTAATGCATGTTATGTGCGACCCTACAGGTAGCATTGACATAACGGGCCGTCATCCCCGTCACACATTTTGACCTGCCTCGTAGGATGGTGAGGCTTCGCGACAGCCCGCTCAACGACGGCTCGCGGTTGAAAGATGTGGGCGACGTGTTTCTAAGACTAAGCAGCGTTCTGCACGCCCGGGTTCACTTATAGGGACCCCGCGGCAGCAAGGGCGAGCCGGGTGGAAGAAATGCCCTCGGCGCCCCGTTTATGTGAAGCATCCCCAAGGAGACGACGACATGGAAAACAAGGTCAAGGCGGCACTCATCTCGATTGCACGGATCGACGATGCGCGAGAACACAAGGAATATGGCTACTGGCACCGGCACGACCACATGCCCGAGGTGCTCTCGCGGCCAGGCGTGCTGGTGGCCCAGCGCCTCGTTGCTCCGCCTGCCTACCTTCGCGCTCGGCCCCCAGACGAAGGCGACGTCGCCGGAGCGCAATATCTGACGTACTACATGCTCGGAGAACCGCTCGAGTCGATTCTGGAAATGTTCTCGGGCGGCAGCCGCGCATTCGACCTTCGAGGCGCCGGCAGGCTGCGCTTGCTGAAGAACTCGTCGACCGGCGGTATCTTCCGATTGGTGAAGTCGTACGTGCATCCGCGCGTCGTGGTGTCCCCAGGCGCGGTGGCGTTCCTGCCGCACACCGGCGTCTTCGCATCCGTCTCCGATCTGGTCGTGCCGGCGCACAAGGAGCGCATCGACCGGTGGTACGACGAAGTGCACATCCCGGACATGCTCTCGGTGCATCACGTGACAGCCTGCTACTGGTTCGAGGCGTGGACGACCGAGCACAAGACGGTGAACGTGGCCGCGGCGCCGAAGGGCCGCACCGTGCGCCTTTTCTTCCTCGACGGCGATCCCCTCGAGATGACCCTCGACCTGCGGTGGAGGGTCGACCAGTGGCGCTCAGCAGGACGCATGAAGGTGTATGAAGAGACGAAGGCCGTGCACCGCCTGCTCTCGGGGCCATTCATGCCAGTCACTAGCGATAGGTTCGATTGGTTCGATTAGAGGCGGTCTCTCTGCCGCTTGGGCGGCGGGGTGGTTGTCGACCGCCTCTACACGCTGCTGGACCGCCTGCGACGGGGCTGGCGTTCATCCTCGCTCCAGACGGACTGGTGCCTATCCTCCCACCTGTTAGGATACGCGCATCACCCGCGTCAGCATGGATTCAACGCATAGGAAGAGGCCGTATGCAACACGACTACGAGATCATCGATGCGCACACCCACTACGACCCGCAGCTCACCTTTGAGCCCTTTGCCACATCGTCGTGCTTCCACGGCGTGACCTCGGTAGTTGCCGGAAACTGCGGCTACTCCATCGCGCCGTGCCAGCAGTGCGATCACGAGTGGCTCACCAGGCTGTT
>JACQEE010000242.1 GCA_016200725.1 Chloroflexota bacterium | reverse complement strand
GTTTTCACGCACTGATGCCTTGGGAACTCTGGGTCAAACGACCCGAAATGCTCGGCTACCGCTTTGACACCATGGCCGAGAAGGGCATGGCCTTCTTCCAGCCCTCCGAGCCGGCGGGCCAGTTCGCTAAGGTCGTCGCCCGCCTTCGACGTACGACGCCGGAACTCGACCAGGCCATAGTCGGCCTCGAGCAACTCTCCGCCGACCTCAACGACCACACCGGCTTCATGGTCAAGAGCGTCGACGAGTGGGAGGCGCGCCTCGCCAAGTTTTACGAAGCCGCTGAAGAGCGTCCCGAGTGGCAACTCAAGGTTGTCGCCGTCAATCGCCCCGGCGACAAGCAAGCGCTGACTGACCGCCTCTACCAGGCGTGGCTCCGCATCGGCCTCCTCGGCCCCGTCCGCAACACCTTCGAGATGCAGTGCCTCAATCCGAAGGTCATCCCCGCGGCTGAACTCCAGGCGATATGAGCGACGTCTCCTTGAAAATCCCCAACGGCGCCGTCACCCTCGAGGCGTTGCTCCACTTGCCCTCGACGGGCAAGCCGCCGTTCCCCGGCATCGTCGTCTGCCATCCGCATCCGCTCTACGGCGGCTCGATGCACAACAACGTCGTCGATGCCATCGTCCGCGGAGCGCTTTCGCAGGGCATCGCCGCGTTGCGCTTCAACTTCCGCGGCGTCGGCGCCAGCACCGGCGAGCACGACAACGGCACCGGCGAGCAGACCGATGCCATCGCTGCCTTGAGCGCCCTCCGCAAGCGCAAGGAAATCGACCCCAAGCGCACCGGCATCGCTGGCTACTCCTTCGGCTCCATCGTCGCCACCGCCGTCGCGCCCAAGGACGCCAACCTACTCGCCCTCGCCGCCGTCGCTCCGCTGCCCACCGGCCTCAACACCCCTGCCATGCTCTCCTGGTCCAAGCCCAAACTCTTCATCCCCGGCGACATGGACACTTTCATCCCCGTCGAAGAAGTCCACGAAATGACTCGACGCATGGCCAAGCCGCTGCGCATCGAAGTCCTTCACGGTGCCGACCACTTCATGGCCGACTACGAGTCCGACATCTCCGAATACATCGCCGACTTCTTCAAACAGGCGCTGATGGTGTAGTGCTCATTTTCGACTCCTGACCCTCGCCCCTCTCCTCTCCCCGTGCTATCCTTTTCCCTGACATGCAAGCTGGCCGTCTCCTCACGCGCTCCAACCTCATACGCATTCTCCCTGTTATTCTCATCGCCGCCTTGGTCATCCTCTTCGACCAGGTAACCAAGGCCTACACGCGCCATCACTTGCTCCTTGGCGAGAAGTGGCCCTCCGGCTGGCCCGCCCACTTCAGCCGCGTCGAGAACTCCGGCAGCGCCTTCGGCCTCTTCACCGATCAGACCATCTTCCTCGTCATCGCCTCCGTCCTCGCCATCGGCATCATGCTCTACTTCTACCGACAGGTGGCCAGCGCCGGATGGCTCATCCGCCTCAGCCTCGGCATGCAGTTCGGCGGCGCCGTCAGCAACCTCGCCGACCGCATCCGCGATGGCCACGTCACCGACATGATTCACCTCCCGCGCTGGCCCGACTTCAACGTCGCCGACTCCTCCGTCGTCATCGGCATCCTGATCCTCGCCGCCGTCATCTTCTTCACGCCCGAAAGCCCCGAGCCCAGGACTTAACACCGCATCCCATCCCTTCCCTCTCAGAGCCTGCCCTGAGCGGAGGCGAAGGGAAAGGAGCAGGGGTAGAGCCTGTCCTGAGCAAAGCCGAAGGATGTATGCCCACGACTCACCGCTTCGTTGCCAACGCCTCTGCCGAGCGGCTCGACCGCTTCCTCGCCAGTCGCCTCCCGCAACTCACGCGCTCGCACATCAAGCAACTCATCGACGACGGCCTCGCCACCATCGCTGGGCGTCCCGCCAAACCGAGTGCTCCCGTCCGCTCCGGCGAGCGCGTCGAACTCACAGTCCCCGATGTCGCTCCGCTCGAGGCGCAGCCCGAAGCAATCGCGCTCAACATCGTCTACGAGGACGACGATCTCCTCGTCATCGACAAACCCGCTGGCATGACCGTCCATCCTGCTCCCGGCCACGACCGCCACACCCTGGTCAACGCAGTCCTCGCCCACTGCCCGTCACTCGCTGGCATCAAAGGCACCGCGCGCCCCGGCATCGTTCACCGCCTCGACAAGGACACTTCCGGCCTGATCGTCGTCGCCAAGAACGATGTCGCGCACCAAAGTCTCCAGCGCCAATTCGCCCAACGAAGCGTCGAGAAGCGTTATGTCGCTCTCGCGAAAGGCCGGGTCGAGCCCCGCGAAGGCTTCGTCGACGCGCCGCTCGCCCGCGACCCGCGCAACCGCAAGCGCATCGCCGTCGTCGCGAAGGGTCGACCCTCGCAGACCGCCTACCGCGTCCTCGAGTACCTAGATGGCTCCACTCTTGTCGAGGCCATGCCCAAGACCGGGCGTACGCACCAGATCCGCGCGCACTTCGCTCACCTTCGTCACCCGCTCATCGGCGATACCCTCTACGGCGGCAAGTCTCCGCTGCTCGACCGCCAATTCCTCCACGCCGCCGGACTCGCCTTCACGCATCCCCGCACGAGTGCGTTACTCCGCTTCACCTCGCCTCTCCCGCCAGACCTCCAACGAGTCCTTACGCAAATGCGCTCCCTTCCCTTGTAGGGGCGACCGGCGGTCGCCCTCTCTTTGCGTGTCGCATGGTGCTATCATCCCCGCGAGCGAATCCCTCTCGAAGGAGACGTTGTGCCCGACAGCCCCGATGTCCTCGCCGAAATCCATCGCATTCTCGAAGCCTCGCTCGGCGGCCCGCCTGCCACCGGCGAAGTCGCCGCCCGAGACTTTCACCGCTTCGCCTTCGCCGTCGACGACCTCAACGCCCTCTACTTCGATGAAGCCTACGCCAAAGCGAACGGACTCCCCGGCATCATCGCGCCGCCACTCTTCGCCCTCGCCGCTACTCACGAGGACGTTCCGCTCCATCGACTGCAAGTGGACGGCATCGCGCGATCCGAGTCGCAGGCCGCCATTTATAAACACTTCAAGCGCGTCGTCGCCGGCGGCACCGAGTACGAGTTCTTCCAGCCGCTTCGCCCCGGCGATCGCCTCACCGCCGAGCGAGGCGTCGGCCAGATCTTCCAGAAGGAAGGTCGCAGCGGCACGCTCACCTTCGTCGAGAGCATCTCCACCTGGAAAAACCAGCGCGGCGAGAAGGTCGCCGTGCAGCGCTTCACCTCTATCTACCGCGAATAGGCGCAATACCATGAACGCCAACGACTATCGCAAATTTCCTGTCCGCTACTGGGACGACGTCCGCGAAGGCGACGATTTGCCTGCGCTCGCGAAAAAAACGTCCACCATTCAACTCACGATGTACACCGCTGCGACCGGCATCTTCCATCGCATCCACTACGACCTTCCCTTCGCCAAGGACGACGGCCTCCCCGGCGTGCTCGTCCACGGCCCCCTGCACGGCGCCTTCATCACCCAGGTGGTCACCGACTGGATGGGCCCGCGCGGCTTCCTCAAAAAGGTCGGTTGGAATAACCGTGGCATGGCCATCGCCGAGGAAACGCTCACCTGCAAAGGCCTCGTGAAGCGCAAGTACACCGCAAACAGCGAGCATCTCGTCGACTGCGAAATCTGGAACGAGAACGAAAAGGGCGAGCGACTCGTCGTTGGCAGCGCCACCGTCCGCCTGCCGAGGCGCGGGGCATGAGATTCGCGCGCTTAGGCAACACCGGCCTCGAGGTTTCCCGCATCTGCCTCGGCACCATGACGATGGGCGACCAGAGCGACGAAACCGCCAGCATCCGCATCCTCGACCACGCCCTCGAGCATGGCATCACCTTCTTCGACACCGCCGAGGTCTACACCGACGGCCGCTCCGAGGAATACATCGGCAAAGCGTTCAAGGGTAAGCGCGACAAGGTCATCCTCGCGACGAAGGCCCGCGCGCCAGCCGGCACGCCGCTCTGGAAGGTCGACCTCTCCCGCAAGCACATCATCGAGGCGATCGACAGCAGCCTCCGCCGCCTGCAGACCGACTACGTCGATCTCTACCAGGTGCATCGCTGGGAGCCGTGGACGCCACTCGAAGAGACGATGCGAGCGCTCGACGACCTCGTCCGCCAAGGCAAGGTGCGTTACATCGGCTGCTCCAACTACGCTGCCTGGCAACTCACCAAGTCCCTCTGGATCAGCGACAAACTCGGCCTGGAACGCTTCGTCTCCATCCAGCCGCTCTACAACGTGATGCTTCGTTATCTCGAATCCGAGACGTTGGCGCTCTGTAAAGACCAGGGCATCGCCATCATTCCCTACAACCCGCTCGCTGGTGGCTTCCTCACCGGCAAATACAAGCGGGATCAACAAGCGTCGAAAGACACCCGCTTCGGTCGTCGCTCCTTCTACATGGAGCGCTACTGGAACGACGGCAACTTCGACAAACTCGCACGCATCGAAGCGATGGCTGCGGAGCGTGGTGGCACCCTGGTCGACTACGCGATCGGCTGGCTGCTCCACCGCCCGGAAGTCCCCTCCGTCATCGTCGGCGCCACGAGCACCACGCAACTCGACGCCAGCATCAAAGCCGGCGATGCTGTGCTCACCCAGGACGAGTGGAAGGCACTCAGCGCGATGTGGCCGCCTCAGGGCCCGCCGACCGTCCCCGGCGCCATCCCGCCGCGCAAGGACGATTGACTCCCTGATTCCTTGAGGCGAAACCGAAGTGCCTGCCCAGAGCGGAGTCGAAGGGGCCTAATCCCCCGGAGGTGCCGACGCACGTTAGGGTAGGACTACCTTCTTGGTCACTGCGTGCGCCAGGATCGTCGAGATGCCGCACGCCTGCAGGCCGCCGTCGCCGCCCGCGACCAGGATAAGGAAGCGCTCGGGTTTCTCGACAATCGGCACTGCATCCTCAGTCCACGTCACCCCAAGCCTGGCCAGTTTCTCCCGCGACTTCGCGTGGCGATACGAGGGGTACCACACGAGCGGCACCCGCGCCTGTTCGAAGAGATGCTTTCGCAGCGCGTCCTTCGTCGGCATGAGTCCCGCCACCATCGT
>JACQEE010000232.1 GCA_016200725.1 Chloroflexota bacterium | reverse complement strand
CGCCGATCGCAGAGGTAATGTGGTCGTACGCTGTGGCGATGTCGGTGGTCAACGGGCCAAGGGTGTAGAAGGGGGCCTCGGAGCAGATTTCGAGTTGCCGGTCGACGTTCTCTTTGATCTTGTGCATCGGCACGTGTCCGGGTCCCTCGATCATGACCTGGACGTCGTGCTTCCAGGCGATCTTGGTCAACTCGCCGAGCGTGTCCAGTTCGGCGAACTGCGCCTCGTCGTTCGCGTCGGCAATCGAGCCGGGGCGGAGGCCGTCGCAGAGCGAGAAGGAGACGTCGTAGGCGCGCATGATTTCGCATATCTCTTCGAAGTGCGTGTAGAGGAAACTCTCCTGATGATGGGCGAGGCACCAAGCAGCCATGATCGAGCCGCCACGGGAGACGATGCCCGTCATGCGCTTGGCCGTAAGCGGGATGTAGCGCAGGAGCACGCCGGAATGGACGGTGAAGTAGTCGACGCCCTGCTCCGCCTGTTCGATGAGCGTATCGCGGTAGATGGGCCAGGTGAGTTCTGCAGGCTGGCCGGCCACCTTCTCCAGCGCCTGGTAGATGGGCACGGTGCCGATGGGGACTGGCGAGTTGCGAATGATCCACTCGCGCGTGGTGTGGATGTCTTTCCCCGTCGACAGGTCCATCACCGTGTCCGAGCCCCAGCGCGTGGCCCAGAGCATCTTGTCGACCTCCTCTTCGATGGAAGAGGTGACAGCGGAATTGCCGATGTTGGCGTTGACTTTGACGAGGAAGTTTCGCCCGATAATCATCGGCTCGATCTCGGGATGGTTGATGTTGGCAGGGATGATGGCGCGACCTTCGGCAACCTCTTTGCACACAAACTCAGGCTTCACACCCTCGCGGAGGGCGATGAACTCCATCTCGGGCGTGATCATGCCGCGGCGGGCATAATGCATCTGTGTGACGGTGCGGCCGGGCTTCGCTCGCAGGGGTTGTCGCTTGAGACCGGGGAAGGCGTGGTGGCCGTTCTTCCCGGGGATGACACGACCGTTATCGAGCGGTTGGACTGTGCGCCCATCATAGGCTTCGACATCGCCGCGCTCGAGCACCCAATTGCGCCGCAAGGCTGCGAGACCTTCGCGTACGTTGGTGTCAACGGCGGGGTCCGTGTACGGGCCGCTCGTGTCGTAGACCTGGAGAGGCAGGTTGTCTTCCGTGCCAGATGGGCCTTCGGTCGGCGAGAGGGCGATCTCTCGCGCAGGCGCCCGAACGTCGGGACGGCTTCCTGTCAGGTAGACCTTCCGGCTCGCCGGGAAGTAATGCGCAGACTTAGACATGACGACCTCCTCACGAATCGCACTGCTACTGCAAGGCAACTCTCGGTGCGTGGGGAGGCGCAACTAGCGTCTTTGACTGACGGGGGCAACCCCCCATCAAAGAAAAAGACCACGGCGTCCAGAAAGTCGGTCACCATGGTCCCGCTTCCGGCCGCTTCCCTACGCTCGTCTTCCGCCCCGACGTATCGGGACGACTTACCGAGATCAGGTTCGAGGGGTTGGTGGGCTTGACCCCGCCTCTCAGCTGCTCGCTCCCCCAGCGTACCGCTCACACTATGCAGTTGTTCGACAGCCCGACTATAGCACTGGCCTTCTCTCGGGTCAAACCGTCGAGACCTAACCTCTACCCCTTCCATGAGAGGGAAGGGACGAAGACGGACCTTCACCATGGACTCTTCACTCCAGCGAGGTGATTGGTCGGGCCGTGACCAGCGCCGAGAGGCACAGCGCACGCGATAGCCTCCGCCACATATTCCTTGGCGCGCCCGATGGCAACAAGCGGGTCGCGGCCTTTAGCCAGTCCAGCCGCGATAGCAGCGGAGAACGTACAGCCGGTGCCGTGCGTGTTCTTCGTGGGATAGCGGCGAGCGCGCAGTTCGTGGAAGGACTCGCCGTCGTAGACAACATCGACCGCTTCCGCCTCGGATTCGAGGTGACCACCTTTGACGACAACCCAGTGAGCGCCAGTGTCGTGTAATCGACGCGCCGCGGCCTTCGCGTCGTCCAGCGACTCGATGCGGCGAGCGGTCAGCTGTCTTGCAGGCATCGACGCCAATGTCGCTGACGACGCTGCGGAGTTGTGCCTCGATGAGATCGAGCGGTAACTCAAAGGCGGCTTGGACGCCGAGCGTGTTCTGCGCCGTGACGGCGGTGAGGGCACTCATGCCATAGACACTGAAGGCCGTGAAGGTCTTCAGGTCGGCCTGGATGCCAGCCCCGCCGCCGCTATCGGAACCGGCGATGGTGAGCGCTCGTGCAAGGCTACTCACGATCGCCCGCCTTGTAGTGGTCCCAGCCTCGGGCGGGCTCGTCACGCTCGCTGCCATCGGGCAGCACGAGGCGGAAGCCATGGCCGGAAACCACTTCGCCGATGCGGGTGACGGGCGTGCCAGTGGCGGAACGCACCGCCTGGGTGATCGCGTCGACGTGCTGGGGAGCGCAGGTGAAAGCCAACTCGTAATCCTCACCACCATGAAGCGCAGCCTGCAGGGCGTCAACGCGGAGACGACTGGCTACAGTACGAGCGTCTTGAGAGAGAGGAATCCGGTCAGCGAACAGGCGCATGCCGACATGGCTCATCTCGCAGATGTGGCCAAGGTCGCCAGCGAGTCCATCGCTGATGTCGATCATCGCGCTGGCGTGGCCAGTCGCGCCGATAGCGAGACCTTCGCGGACGCGCGGCGTCGGGGTCAGATGGCGGGCGAGAAGAGGCGCGGATAGATCCTTCGCTTTGCTCAACAGCACCGCACGGCCTAGCGCGGAGTCGCCCAGAGTGCCGGTAACGAGGACGGCGTCGCCGCGGTGGGCACCGCAGCGGGTGACGGCGCGGCCTTCGGCCACTTCACCGAGGAGCGTGATGTCGATGAGGAGGTCCCGCGAACCGGAGATGTTGCCGCCGATGACAGAGGTCTCGTAGCGCGTGAACTCCTCAGCTAGGCCGCGATAGAGGTTGTCGACCCACGTAAGTTCGGTGTCCGGCGGCAGACCGAGGGAGATGGTAGCGTGGCAGGGACGGCCACCCATCGCGGCAATGTCGCTGAGATTGATCGCAGCGGAACGGCGGCCCAATTGGTAGGCCGTGATGCGGTCGCGAAGGAAGTGACGGCCTTCGATCTGGACGTCGCAGGTGACGAGGGTGAGCGCACCAGGGGTGGGGCGAATCGCGGCGCAGTCATCACCGATGCCAATCACGACCTCGGCGCCGGGCTTCGGCAGAAGGCGCACGATGCGGTCAATCAGGGCAAACTCGCCGAGTTCGCCAACCGTTCGTGCCTGTGTGCGCGTCTGCGCCACCTCAGCCCCCAGAGGACGACCGAGTCGCCCTCGCATGGCTCCCGCGCGCCTGATCGATGAGTTCGCGCATATCGTGGGTGGCGCGTTCGATGTTGTCCGCGGCGACGATGGCGGAGATGACGGCAACGCCAGACGCGCCAACCAGGAACACCTCCGCGATGTGATTGTGCTTGATACCGCCGATCGCGACGACGGGGAGTCGCGTAGCCTTGCGGATCGCGGCTATCGCCTCAGGGCCGACTGGCGGGCCTGCGTCCGACTTGGATCCACGCGCCTCGTAGATGGGGCCGAGCGCCACATAGTCGGCGCCGTCGCGCTCAGCCTGGATAGCATGCACGGGATTTTCGACAGAAACGCCAAGCACTTTGTCCGGGCCGAGCAGTTTGCGCGCTGCGGGCGCAGGCAGGTCGTCCTGGCCGAGGTGTACGCCGTCGGTGTTCGCGGCGATGGCGACGTCGACGCGGTCGTTGATGATGAGCAGTGCGCCCGCGCGGTGGCAGACGTCGCGGAGGTCAACCGCGAGACGGTAGATATCCAGCGTCGAGGCTTGCTTATCGCGCAGTTGGATAACTGTCGCGCCACCTCGAACGGCAGCTTCGACGACCTCGCGGTGAGAGTGGCCACGGCTAAGACCAGGGTCGGTGATGACGTAGAGGCCGAAATCGCGGGCGACGCCTATCGTCATGGCCGCACCTCGGTGAGGCGAGCGGTGCTGCAGGCGCCGAGGCCCGACTGATCGTTGCGGAGCACCACATCGGCGATCAGGCGCACCGTG
>JACQEE010000033.1 GCA_016200725.1 Chloroflexota bacterium | reverse complement strand
GATGTTCTCGAGGGAGCCGGTGGGGTTGGAGTCATCGGTTATGTGGCCATCAGGCCCGCAGTAGCGGAAGACGACCTGGTTGTTGGCGTTCAACTTCGCGAGGGTGGCGGGCTCGGCGAAGTAGTTGCCCTCGCCATGGGCGATGGGGATGCGAAGGACCTGGCCGCTCGCGCAGCGGTTGGTGAGGGGCGTCGCGGTCGTTTCGGTGCGGAGATTGGTCCACTGGCAGCGGAACAGGAGATGGCGATTGCGGATGAGCACGCCGGGGAGCAGGCCAGCCTCGCAGAGGATCTGGAAGCCGTTGCAGATACCGATGACGAGTTTGCCATCGGCGGCGAACTTCTCGACGGAACGCATCACGGGAGAGAAACGGGCAATCGCGCCGGTGCGGAGGTAGTCTCCGTAGGAAAAGCCGCCGGGGAGAATGACGCAATCGTATTTGCTAAGGTCAGTGTCCTTGTGCCAGACGTAGTCGACGGACTGGTGGAGGACATCGTCGAGGACGTGGTGGCAGTCGCGATCGCTGTACGTACCGGGGAAGACTATGACGCCGAAGCGCATGCGGACCTCATAGTGAAAATCGAGGGACACTATTGTACCGAAAAAGAATCCCGCTGATGTCAGCGGGATTCTTAGACTATCGCTACCCCGCCGTGAAAGAGGCGAGGATGCAGATTCTGAGGCCGCAACGGCCTCAGGATGACAATGAACCGCTACTTGGCAAGACTCTCGAGATACTGGGTGACGATCTTGTTGACTTCGGTGCCTTCGGCTTTGCCTTTGATCTGGGGCATCAACTTGCCCATGACCTTGCCCTTGTCGGCAGGGCCACGAGCGCCTACTTCCTGCGCGGCTTTCTTGGTGAGGGCGAGGATATCGTCGCCGGACAGTTGCTGGGGAAGATAGGCCAGGAGCACCTTGAGTTCCGCTTCTTCCTGCGCGACCAGTTCGGGACGATTGCCCTTCTGGTACATCTCGATGCTTTCGCGGTGCTGGCGGACGAGACGCGTGATCACTTCCTGGAACTTTGCGTCGTCGAAGGTAGTACCCGCTCGCGCTTCCTCAAGGGCGACAGTCGACTTGACCTGGCGCACCGCATTGAGGCGGATCTGGTCGCGGCTGCGCATCGCGTCCTTGAGGTCAGCGTCGAGTTGTTCGCGGAGGCTCATAGTCACCTAGATTCGTTGCTGCACTCGCACGCCAATTATAAAGCGTGGCGGAGATGTCACGACCAGACGCGCTCGAAGGCGGACTTGCAGCGAGGGAGCAGCGTCCGCTGATCGGTGTCGGTGAAGCGCGGGGAGAAGACCTCGATATCCCACCAGCCGTCGTAGCCAGCGTCGGCGATGGGGCGCAGCGCGGCCTTCAGCGGGAGGACGCCTTCGCCAAGCGGCGCGCGGTCCATCATCGAGTCGGCGTCGGCGTAGTGGTCGCTCATCTGCACGAGAAAGGTCTTGCCCGCGGCACGCTTGACCTGCTTCACGTAGTCGCGCTGCGACCAGTGATACCAGATGTCGAGGGTGATGCCGAACCACGGCGAGTTGACGCGCTCGACTACGTCGAGGGTGTCGGCGAGGAGGTGGAGGTAGGTGATGGTGGGGCGCACATTGGTGAGTGGCTCGACGGCGAGGCGCACTCGGGCGGCGGCGGCGGCGGGGAGCACTTGCTGGAGGCCATCGATGAAGCGGGCGTTGGCGTCGTCCCAGGAGCCCTGGCCGCGAGGGCCGGTGACGAGGACGAGGCAGGCTGCGTTGAGTTTCGCAGCGGTGTCGATCATGCGCTTCGTCTCGTCGATAGCCTCGCGACGCGCATCGCCATCGCGGAGGAACCAGCCGCCGGCGCTGTAACTCGCCACGCCGAGGCCGGCGTCGCGCAGCAACTTCACGGCACGGTCGACGCCGACGGTGGCGAGTTTGTCCTTGGCCACGCCGATGCCCTGGAGGCCAGCGCGGGTCATCGCATCGACGTCGCCTTGGAAGGGGCGCTTCCGGTCGCAATACTGGCTGGCGGAGAGTTTACGCATGGGTCTTGGCCCAGAGCGCGTCGAAGTCAGCGATGATCTGTTTCACCGCGTTTTCGTAACCCATCTGCTGCATGTCGTCGGAGATGACTTCGATGTCGTAATAGCCCTTGTAGCTGGTGGCTTCGACGGCTCGCAGCATCTGCGGCAGGGGCATGATGCCCTTGCCGAGCATGCCGCGGTCCATCGTCTTGAGCGTCTTGGATTTGTGGTCGCTGAGTTGCACGGTGAAGATCCGTTCGGGCGCAGTGCGAATCGTGTCGAGGATGTCGCTCTCCCACCAGATGTGATAGAAGTCGCAGACGTAGCCGACGCGCGATGCAGGGAAGGGCTTGATGAGACGCACGGTGTCGCGAGCGGTGTTGAGGAAGGTGAGGTCCTGCCGCATCGGGTGGACCGGCTCGATGGCGAGACGGACGTTGCGTTTTTCCGCCTGGGGAACGAGCGCGGCTACGCCTTGCTGAAAACGCTTCCCCGCCTCCTCCCAAGAAAGGCCCTCGCGGGGGCCGGAGATCGTGTAGAGGCAGGTGGCTCCAAGGGTTGCACCGATGTCCATCTGTTTGCAGGCGTCGTCGAGGGCGGCCTTCGAGTTGTCTGAACCGACGCCTCGCGAGGTGATACCGGAGTAGGAGGCGACTTTCAACCCCGCATCGCGGATGCGCTTCGGCGCCTTGTCGGGGCCGAATTGCGCCACGCTGGCACGCGTGAGGCCGATCGCGGGGATGCCGAGCCGGGCGTAGGTGTCGACGCACGTGCCGAGGTCCCAGTTCCAAGTCGTCACAACGTTCATCGAGAATCGTGGGTTCATAAAGACTCCTCTGCGAGGGGCACAGTCTATCGTTTCTTGCGGGGCGCTGGCTCCTTCCCCATTTGTTCAGAGAGGAATGAGTGAATCAGCGAGGCCACTTCCTTCGAGCGTGTCCAGGCGAGGGCATGGCCAGCGCCGCTCAACACCTCCAGGCGGGACCCACGAATACGCTGGCTGAGCGAGCGCGCGAAGCGCATCGGCGTGAAGAGGTCGTCGTCGCCGAAGACGAGCAGCGTGGGGCAACGGATGCGATCGAGGCGGTCGCGGGAGTGGAAGGCGATGGTTGCCTCCATCTGGCGCTCGTAGGCTTCGGACTCCTGGATGTTTGGCTCTTCGAGCATGCGGGCGACAATTGCTTCGGGATTGACCCCGGGGGCCGAAAGTTCCTCGTGGGTGTACAGCCAGGGCAGGAGGAGACGCGTGAAGTCCTCGCGAGGAAGGGTGCGGCGCAGGTGCGCGAGGTGCCGGAAGACGAAAGTGCCGCGCGGATCGCCGGAGTCGTAGGTAGCAAGGAGGACGAGTCGCCGGACGCGAGCGGGGTAGGTGATGGCGAGTTCTTGCGCGACAGCGCCGCCCATCGAGAGGCCGACTACGTCCACGCTCGCCAAGGCGAGGTGGTCGAGCAGGCCGACGACGTCGCTGGCGAGATCGGCGATAGCGTAGGGCTTGGTTGCGCGGCCGCTTTCGCCGACGTCGCGGGGATCGAAGAGGATGAGACGATGCGACAACTCGAGGCGAGAGGCGACCGGCGACCAGGAGAGCTGCGTGCCACCGAGGCCAGGGTGAAGCAGCACGGGCGGAGCCTTCGGGTCGCCGCGCAACTCGTAGTGCAGACGGATGCCGTTGATGGTGACGTAGGGCACGGTGGGATTGTGGAGGAGGCAGACTCAAGGGTCAAGGAAGAGTGAGAACGTGCAGCCTGTTTCGCCTTGACGCGGGATAGGGGGCGGCCTAGTGTGTCCATGCTTTACGAGGCGCTCATGGCTGATTGGAAGGAATATTACCGGAGCCGGACTGTCTCACCCGAACAGGCTGTCGCGGTGATCAAGTCGGGCGACCGCGTCGCGTTTACGACGGGGAATGAGCCGACGGCGCTGGCGCTGGCGCTGCTGGCGCGTGCGCCGGAGCTGCGAGGCGTGACACTGTTTCTACCGACACCGAGCCGCGACTTCGGCTGGTACGAGCCAGGCTTCGAGGAGAATTTTACCGTTGAGGTCGGCTACATCCTGCCGGTCGTGCGGGAGATGGTCGCGCAGCGGCGATGCGACTACAACGTGCAGACGATGCGCGTGGAGTACGGGCCGTTCGACCGTCCGGCAGATGTCGTGATGGTGGAGTTGTCGCCGCCGGACGAGCATGGGTTCTGTAGTTTTGGCGCGTCGTTGTGGAACAAGAAGCAAGAGGTACGCTCGGCGAAGGTGGCGCTCGCGGAAGTTAACGACAAATTGATTCGGACAGCGGGCGAGAACTTTATCCATGTCAGCGAGATTGATCAGTTCGTGCCGCACGTCTCCAGCGGACGCGCGCCGGGGGCGACGGACCTGCTCGGACGGAAGGCGGCGGAGCCTGGGCTGATGGAGAAGACTATCGCGAAGCATGTCGCTGCGCTTATCCGCGACGGCGATACGCTGCAGATCGGCGTGGGAAGCACATCGGAATGGGTGGCGCGCCTCGGAGTGCTCGAGGCCAAGAACGATCTGGGATGGCACTCGGAGACGACGCCTCGAGGCGTGATTGGCCTCGTGCGCCAGGGAATCATCACGGGAGCGAGGAAGACGAAGCACGCCGGCAAAGTGGTGGCGACGGCGATCGGCGGCGGTTCGGCGGACGACATGGCCTTCGTGGATAGCAATGCGATGTTCGAATTGCATCCGGCAGAGTACGTCATCGATTCGCGCACGATCGCGGGGCACGACAACATGGTGGCGATCAACAGCGCGGTGGCAGTCGATCTCACCGGACAGATTGCGGCGGAGTCGCTAGGCCACACGATGCTGAGCGGGTCGGGAGGCCACCTATCGTTCGCGATCGGAGCCAACCTATCGAAGGGCGGACGGTACATCGTGGTCATGCCGTCGACGGCGCAGGGCGGGAAGCGGTCGCGGATCGTGCCGGCACACGAGACGGGAACGGTGGTGACCGTGTCGCGGACGCTCGCGCAGTACGTGGTGACGGAACACGGGGTCTCGGACCTGCGCGGGAAGACGCAACGGCAACGGGCAGAGGCGCTGATCGAGGTGGCGCACCCGGAGTTTCGAGTAGAGTTACGAGCGAAAGCACGGAAGTTGTATTGGCCCTGACCCTTCGACTTCGCTCAGGGCAG
>JACQEE010000214.1 GCA_016200725.1 Chloroflexota bacterium | reverse complement strand
CGGCGTCACGAAGTACATGAAGGGATGGACGAACATCGGGGACACGCTGCCGCTCGCGCTCGTCAGCCTAGCGGCGATGGTCGTGCTGTTCGTGCGAGGCCATCGAAAAAGTGCGCTGCTGGTGCCCGCCGTCGCGGCAGGCTACCTGCTTGTGCTGGTGCTCAAGCCCATCGTGAGCAGAGCGCGACCCGGAGCAAACGAAGTCCAGATATTCGTGCACGAGACGGGCAAGAGTTTCCCGAGCGGGCACGCGTTCGCGGCGGCGCTGATGCTCGGGGCCATCTTCTATCTGGCGGACAGCATCGTTGGGACGGATCGACGGGCCGTGCTGGTGATGCGCGTGGTGCTGGTGTTTGTAATCCTGTCCATCGCCGCGTCGAGAGTCTATCTGGGAGTGCATTGGACGAGCGACGTGCTTGGCGGGCTGTTCCTGGGCGGGCTGACGCTGTATATCATCGTCCGTGCGTTCGACGCGGGGCTACAGTGGACGAAGGCGCGCTGGGGCGATAGCCGCATCGTTGTTTTTCTTGACAAGGCTGAACCCTCTGGATAGGTTGGGCCTACCTAACCCCTTCCCCTTCCATGGGAGGGAAGGGGAAGATGAGCGACCGCCGGTCGCCCCTATAGGGATCAACCAAACGTCCAACGCGGTGAAGCCTTCCCTGCGGGGCACGAGATTCTGGCCCGCCTGAGGCGGGCCAGAATGACAAGGAAGGGGACGCATGACTTCGTTCAAGGGCAAGGTGGCCGTCGTTACCGGCGCGAGCCGCGGCATCGGGAAGGCCATCGCAATCGCGCTGGGGCGCGAGGGCGCGAATGTGGTCGTGGGGGCGCGCGCGTCGGACGACAAGCCGCTGAAGTTGCCAGGGACCGTGGACGAGACGGCGCGGCGTGCGCAGGGGCAGGGCGGAGGCAAGGCTATCGCGGTGTCGGTAGACCTGACGACGGATGAGGGGTGCGAGAGGCTGATCAAAACGGCAAACGAGGCCTTCGGACGCGTCGATATCCTCATCAACAATGCGGCGATCGACTTCCCGATGCCGGTGACGGAGTTGCCCATCAAGCGATACGACTTGCTGATGGCGCTCGACCTGCGGGCGCCGTACATCCTCACACGACTCGTCCTGCCGGGCATGCTGCAGCGCGGCGGCGGTACGATCCTGAACGTGTCGTCGCTGGCAGCGCTGAACCAGTATCCGGGGCAGATGCCGTACGGGATGGCGAAGGCGGCGCTGGAGCGGTTCACGTGGGGGCTGGCGGCGGAGATGAAGGGCAAGGGGATCGTGAGCAACTGCCTTCGCGTGGACGTGCCGATCGCGTCGGAGGGGTTCGTGATGAACTTCGGCGGCCGGCCATTCGACAAGTCGAACTGGGAGAAGACGGCGGTGGGAGCCGAGGCGACGCTGTGGATGCTGCGGCAGAACCCGGCGAAGTTCAACGGCATCAATATCGGGATCACGGGACTGCGGAAGGAGTACGGGGTGCCGAAGTTCCAGCGGTGGATGCCGGGGGAGGAGTAGGGGGAAGGGTTAAGGAAGAGAGCCGGGCCTCACCCGGCCCGCCTTCGGCGGGCCACCCTCTCCATCAGAGATGGAGAGGGAAGGAGCACCACCACCCCAGATCCTTCGGCTCGGAAGCCTCAGGATGACGGGGAGGAGGCACCAACGGGCTCGGGTGCGGCTGCGGGAGTGGTGACGCCGTCCTGCTTCTTCTCCACTTTCGGGCGACGGCCTTTGTAGTCGCACTTGGGGCAGGCGACGCCGCCGCGGGGGAAGAGGCCGAGGACCGGGCTGTGGCACTGCGGGCACTCGGCCTGGATGGGCTTGAGGTTCATGGCGAAGGTGCAGGCAGGGTAGTTCTCGCAACTGTAGAAGCGCTTGCCTTTCTTGCTGCGCTTCTCGACGAGTTCGCCGCCATCCTGGGGGCACTTGGCACCGGTCTTGATCTGGAGGCGCTTAAGGTTGCGGCACTCGGGGTAGCCGCTGCAGCCGAGGAAGAGGCCGAAGCGGTTGTGCTTGACGACCATGCGCTTGCCACACTTTTCGCAGACTTCATCGCTGTACTCAGGCGTCTTTTCCACGGTGACGTTGGCGATCTCGAGCGCGCCGTGGAAGGGACCGTAGAAGTCCTGGAGGTAGGGCACCCACTGTCGTTCGCCCCTGGCAATTTCGTCTAGGCCCTCTTCCATCCGGGCGGTGAACTGCAGGTCGACGATGTTGCCGAATGAGGACTTGAGCAAGTCGATGACGAGGAAGGCGATGGACTCGGGCTTGAGGGCGTTGCCCTCTTTGCGCACGTAGCCGCGACGCTTGGTGATCGTGTCGATGATGGTCGAGTAGGTGCTGGGCCGTCCGATGCCACTCTCCTCGAGCGCTTTGACCAGCGAGGCCTCGGTGTAGCGCGGCGGCGGCTGGGTGAACTTCTGCTGGAGGTCGAGGGCGTCGAGAAGGTCGAGCACTTCGCCCTGGGCGAGCGCAGGCAGTTTTTCGTTCTCCTCGTCCTCTTCGACGTCCTTGCCTTCGCTGTACACGGCGAGGAAGCCGGCGAACTTCTGCACGAAGCCGTTCGCCTGGAAGATGTAGACCTTGCCACTCACGCCGTTCGCGTCGATGTCCACGGCTGTGGCGTCGAAGACGGCGTCGTGCATCTGGCTGGCGATCATGCGCTTCCAGACGAGGTCGTAAAGGCGGTACTGGTCGGAGTTGAGGTGCTGCTTAATGCTCGTGGGCTCGCGGAAGAGCGATGTGGGGCGAATGGCCTCGTGGGCCTCCTGCGCGCCCTTCGACTTGGTCTTGTATTCGCGGTGGACGTGCGGCACGAATTCCTTGCCGTACTTATCGTGGATGAACTTGCGAGCGTCGTGGATGGCCTGCTCGCTGACCTGGACGGAGTCGGTACGCATGTAGGTGATGAGACCGACGGAGCCTTCGTCGCCGATGAAGACGCCCTCGTAGAGTTGCTGCGCGACCTGCATGGCCTTCTTTGCGGTGAAGTGGAGTTTGCGGCCCGCTTCCTGCTGGAGGGTACTGGTGGTGAAGGGCGCGGTGGGGCGGCGATGCTGCTCGCGCTGGCGGATGGCGCTGACGACGTAGCGAGCGCCCTTGAGATCGGCGTCGATGGTACGGGCTTCGTCGCCGTTGTGGATCTCGAGGGCGGCACCCCTCTCTCCAACTCTCTCCCAGGAGCGGGGAGAGAGGGAAGAGGTACGGAGGTGAGCGAGGCGAGCGTGGAAGGAGATGCG
>JACQEE010000221.1 GCA_016200725.1 Chloroflexota bacterium | reverse complement strand
GAGGCTCGTCTTGCCCACGCCTTCGCTCCCCACCAGGCAGACCTTGACCTTGAGGTTCTTCACTTCCCCGTCCCCTTCACTTCCCCGTCCCCCTCCTCAGCGCCTCCGCGATCCCCTGCAACTGCCTCGACTGCCACTCCTGGAACGACGCCCCCTGCGGCGTCAGCGTCTCCGTGATCGTCGCCACCGGTATCCCCTTCCCTTTCGCCCTGTCGAGCAGCGCCCTGATGTTCGGCGGCGTGTTCTGGCTGTTGTACACCAGCGCCTTGATCTGCCCCTGGTCGATCTGCCGTTCGACCGCCGCCTCGTCCGCCGCCGCGACGTCCTGCCCCTCCGACACCGCGCTCAGGTACGACGCTGGTGTGATGAGGTTCAGCCCCAGCGCTGGTGCTAGGTACGCGAAGATGCTCTCCGTCGCGCCGACGGGCGTCCCCGCATACGCCGCCTTGATGCTCGCGATGAGGTCCTTGTACTGCTTCAGCCCCACGTCGAGGTACTGCTGCGCTCCCGCGTCGAACGCCGCCGCGTCCGCCGCATCGATGGCCTTCAGATCATCGCGTATCTTCCCCACGACGCTCACGACATAGTCCGGGTTGTACCAGAGATGCGGATTGTCCCCCGACTGCTTCCCCAGGAACTTCGCGATGTCCAGCGTCCTCCGCGACGACGACTTGTTCGCCGAGAGCAGCTTGTCCATCCACGCGTCATAGCCCGCGCCGTTCTCGATCACGTACTTCGCATCCGCGATCGTCCGCGCATCCGACGCCGTCGGCTCGTAGTCATGCGGGTCCGCGTCCGGGTTGTCGATGATGTTCGTCACCTTGATGTGCGCCCCGCCGATCTGCGCCGCGATGCTCCCCCAGAAGTCCTCCGCCGCCACCACCGACGGCGTCCCCCCGCTCGAACCGCTCGACGCACACCCCGCCATCACCATCCCTCCCACGATGAGCGCGATGACCCACCACCACGCCCCTCCTCCTCTCGTCATCCTTGGCCCGTCCGCGGGCCGAGGATCTGGGGCGGGGTCTTCTCTTCCCGCGCTGCGCAGATCACCATCCACCCCTCGTCCGCCACCCACCGACTCGCTCTCTCCCCTTGAGGGAGAGAGGAAGGAGTGAGGGGTGACCTGTCGCGTGCAACCAACCCCGCGACTAACCCACCCACCTTCCGATTTGTCATCCTGGGGCTTTGCCCCGGGATCTGCGTCCCCGCTCTTCGCTTCGATTTCGCCAACAACCTTTCGTCCGCGGCCAACTGTCACCCTGAGCGAAGTCGAAGGGTCTCTCCGAATTCGGTGGGGCGGGCCGCTCTTCCCCTCTCCATCAGAGATGGAGAGGGTGTCCGCCGTAGGCGGACGGGTGAGGCCCCGCCGCGCTGCGCGCGGCTCTTCTCCCCTCGGTATCCCCGCAAGGCTCAACACGCCTTGCTCTTGATACTTAGTATCACTATTACCCACGATTGATACCTGCTCTCATCTTTGTAAAATCCGTCACGCCCTACGCCGCCACGCAGTCCTCGCAGCGACCGTACACTTCCAGGCGGTGGCTCTCCATCACGACGCCCTGCGCCCGCGCCTTCGCCCGCAGCGTCCTGTCCAACTCGCAGCACACCAGGTCGTTGATCGACCCGCACTGCGTGCAGATCACATGATGGTGGTGCCCCCGCTCCGCCAGCGTGTAGTGCACCCGTCCGCCCTCGAGGTTCACGCGGCACAGCAAGTTCATCTGCACCATTAACTTCACGCAGCGGAACACCGTCGCCCGCCCGACACCCGGCAACTCGCGGCAGATATCCTCCACCGAGAAGTTCTCCCGCGACCGGAACACCGCCAGCGCCACCTCGCGCCGCGAGCCCGTCACCCGGTACCCGCCCTCCTCCAGGCGGTCCAGAAACGTATCCGTCAGCGGGTCATTCCGCACACGCGCCACAATTGATACCCCGTGTCAGCTCGCCCCAAGTATGCCGCCCCCTCGATTCGCTGTCAACCCCGCCGCTCATCCAGAGGTCGGCCCTGCGACCCTGCCAACCGACTCGCTCTCTCCCCTTGGGGAGAGAGGAAGGAGTGAGGGGTGACGCCTTGACGCGCACCTCCACTCGCACGCGCACCAATCCCCTCGAGTCCGCTCTCTTCTGTAGGGGCGTATATCAAATCCG
>JACQEE010000220.1 GCA_016200725.1 Chloroflexota bacterium | reverse complement strand
TCCAGTATGCGCGGCAGCGAGTCGCGAACGGCACGGCGGGCGCAGTGGCGGCTGCGTGTCGAGCCGTAGGGGCGCGCGCCGTGCACGTCCTCGTGCTCAACGGGGACGTGCCGCTCGCGCGCTCCGAGACACTCCAGGCGCTGATGCGCGCGCATGTGGATAGCGCCGCGCCGGTCACTGTCCTCGTGTCCGGCAAGGGGCCGGTCGAGTCGCCCGGCTACATCTTCCGCGACCCCCATGGCAAGGTCGAGGACATCATCCACGCACAGGATCTGCCGGAAGGGCTACACCTCACGCCGGAGATCAACACCGGAGTCTATTGCTTCGACGCCGCCTGGCTCTGGGCGCACATCGGCAAGGTTGCGCCGAGCAAGAACGGCGAACTCTATCTGACCAGCCTCATCGGCATAGCGCACAGCGAGGGACGCCCTGCCGCGACCATGCACGTGGCCGATGCGGTCGAAGCGCTCGGCGTCGATACGCGGGCGAGGCTCGCGGAGGCCGAGGCGGCGATGCGTGACCGCATCCGCCGACGCTGGCTCGAGGCCGGGGTCACGCTCACCGACCCAGCCTCGACGTACATCGATGCCGACGCCAGGATCGGACAGGACACGGTCATCAGGCCAAACACGCACATCCTGGGCACAACGCGCATCGGCGAGAACTGCGACATCGGCCCGGGCACGCTGCTCTCCAACGCGCAGATCGGCGATCGGTGCCGGGTGCTGGCGACGGTTATCGAGGATTCGACGCTCGAATCGGACGTGCGCGTCGGGCCCTACAGCCATCTGCGAGGCCAGACGCACATCGAGCGGGGCGTGGACCTGGGCAACTTCGTGGAGATCAAGAAATCACGATTGGGCGTCGGCACGCGGTCGCACCACTTCAGTTACCTCGGCGACGCGACCATCGGGAAGGACGTCAACATCGGCGCAGGCACCATCACCTGCAACTACGACGGCGTGAACAAGATGCCGACGATCATCGCCGACGGCGCCTTCATCGGCTGCGACACGATGCTCGTCGCGCCGGTGAAAGTGGGGCGCAAGGCAAAGACGGGCGCAGGCGCGGTGGTCAACCGCGACGTGGCGCCCAACACGCTGGTAGTCGGCGTCCCCGCGCGGCCGATCGTGAAGGCGGCGGCCAAGCCTGCTCGAGCCGTTCGCGCATCGAAGCGTGTGGCGAAGCGGCGCAAGGCGAAAGCGAAGGAGTGATGCGGCTGGACGCGAGCAGTTGGGCCGAAGTCGCAATCATGGCGAGCGCAGTCCTCGTGCTCGCCTTTGTCTCCGGCACGACGACGGCATTCGCAGGGCTGCGGCGTGCGCACACCCAGCGGCTCATGTCGGTGGACCGCGAAGTCCTCCATCAACTCGAGGCGCGCATCGCTTCCTATCGCTCCGCCCTGCTGATCCTTCGCTCGGCGGCCATCATAGGCATCGTCAGCTCTTCCGTACTGCTGGCTGGTGATCTCTCGGACCGCCGATGGTGGGCCTTTGTGGCTGCGGGCATCGGCTGTTTCTTCATGTTAGGCCTCGTGGAACTCCCAGTACGCGCGTTGGTTTCGCAGGATCCGGTCGACGTGCTGCGCGTCGCTGCGGTGCCCTTGGCGAGCATCCACGTAGTGCTGCGGCCGCTGGTGCGCCTCGCGCCGTGGAGCGCTGAGGCGGCGGTGGCGCCGGACATGACCGAGTCTGGGCAGGGCACAGGGATTCTCGAAGAGGTGAGGCAACTCCAGCAACTGGCTGTCGGACCGCCAGTCGAGGACCGGCTGCACGAGCACGAAGAGCGCATGATCCGCTCTATCGTCGGGCTGAAGAACACGCTAGTGAAAGAGGTGATGGTGCCGCGGCCGGACGTCGTCGCCCTGGCGACGGACGTGACGCTCCAAGACGCCGTAGCCACCGTGCTGGATTCCGGTCACGGACGCTATCCGCTCTTCGAGAACTCGCTGGACAAGATCGTAGGCGTGATCTATGCCCGCGACATGCTCCGCGCCGGGACCGAGCGTCCGGCGACCTTCAACATTCGAACGCTGGCCCGCGAAGCCTACTTCGTGCCGGAGACCAAGCGAGCGCGCGACCTCCTGCGAGAGTTCCTCACCGAGAAGATCAAATTTGCCATCGTGGTGGACGAGTACGGCGGTGTCGAAGGGGTGGTGGGGCTCCAGGATCTACTCGAGGAGATCGTGGGCG
>JACQEE010000219.1 GCA_016200725.1 Chloroflexota bacterium | reverse complement strand
TCGCTTTGCCGCTTTGTTGGCTTCATCGAGCCCCGCCGTTGAGTCGTGGTCGGTTACCGAGATGGTCTTGAGCCCTTTGCCGGCTACGAGATCGATGAGCTGGGTGGGTGTCAGCGTCCCGTCCGATCGTGTGGTGTGGAGATGTAGATCGACCTCGATCATTTACGGGACCTCCCTGTCGACGCGTTTGATGCTGGTTGCGCGGCCGGTCTCATCGTCTACCTCGACCACGACGGAGTGGAAGAGGACGGGGCCGCTGGCCACGTTGAGGCGGATGTGCATCGGTGTAAGAAATCGCTGGATCGACTCGCCCACGTCGTTCCCGATCACGGAGTCGCGCGGCCCCACCATCCCGATGTCGGTGATATAAGCCGTGCCCTTCGGCAGGATGCGCGCATCCACGGTGCCGATGTGCGTGTGGGTGCCGAGCACGGCGCTCACGCGGCCATTCAGGTACCAGCCCATGCCGTTGGCCTCCGAGGTTGCCTCTGTATGGCAATCGACGATGATGGTCTTTGCGCGACTGCCGACCTCGTCGAGCAGGCGGTCCATCGCTCGGAAGGGGTCGTCGACCGCCTGCATGAAGACGCGGCCGATGACGTTCACGATAAGGACGCCGCGGTAGAACACGTACCCGCGGCCCGGCGAACCCGGCGGGTAGTTCAGCGGCCGGATGATAGGCATCTCGCTATCGAGATACGGGATGATCTCGCGCTTGGCCAGTGCATGGTTGCCGGAGGTGAGGACGTCCACCCCCGCTTCGAGCAGGTCCTGCACGGTCTCGGGCGTCATGCCGGAGCCGTGGGCCACGTTCTCGGCGTTGGCGATGACGAGATCGAGTTTCAACTCGTCGCGCAGCTCGGGCACCAACTTCTGGACGGCGCGCCTGCCCGGCGAACCGACCACATCGCCCATCATGAGAAACCGCATCGCACATCCTGGACGCGCGTACAGAAGGCCACGCGTCGCTTGAACAATCAAGTATACCTGAAAGCCCTCTGCACTGGCGAACCGCCGCGCGCGCGTATCTTGACCCGTACTCCGTGCACGGCTAGGATGCGCCCAAGCCGGTCGGATGGCTCGATGGCGTAGTGGTGGTTCCCGTGGTTCGACAGGCTCACCACGAACGCCAAAGAGGGAACCGCGAACGGGAATCAGCGAGTAAGGAGTGTCCATGCAGTACCGCGTCATCGACGCCGATAGCCACGTCAATGAGCCGGGCGACGTCTGGGTCACCCGCGTCCCCGCGAAGTACAAGGACATGGTGCCGAAGGTCGTCGACCTGCCCGGCGGCAAGATCGGCTGGTCGTACATGAACGGCCAGCGCATCCGGCCCATCGCCATGGAGTCGGCGGCGGGGATGGACTCCACCGAGTACGACCCCACCGGCGTCCCGAAGGAGAAGGTGCGCCCGGGCAACTTCGAACCCAAGGCGCGCATCGCCGACATGGAAGCGGACATGGTCGATGCGCAGGTCATCTACCCCGGCGTCGCGCTCACCGGCGCGAACTCGTATTCCGAAGACCGCGACATCCAGAACGCCTGCGTCCGCGCCTACAACGACTGGCTGCTCGACGAGTTCTGCGGCTACAACAAGGAACGCCTCATCGGCCTGCCCATCTCGCCGACCACGGGCATCGAGGACTTGGTCCTGGAGTGGAAGCGCGTCGAGAGGAAGGGCGCGAAGGGCCTCATCATCGCCGCCTATCCCAATGGCACCAACGAGCCGAAGCCTGAGGACGAGCGCTTCTGGAGCGAAATCGAGGAGTGGGACTACCCCGTCCACATCCACTTCGGCTTCTTCGGCGCCATCCAGCGCAGCGTGAACCCCACGCCGAAGAAGGGCGGCATCCACCCGACGAGCACCTTCCTCAACCGGCTGGGCATGGGTGTCTACAAGCCGCTCGCCGATCTGCTGCACAACGGCCTGTTCGAGAAGCATCCCAAACTCAAAGTCGTCGCCGTGGAGACGGGCATCGGCTGGATACCCTTTTACCTGGAGACCATCGACGACAACTTCCTGCGCCACCGCTGGCAGAGCGGCGTGCACCTGAAGCGCATGCCCAGCGAGTACTTCCGCGACCACATCTGGGCGACGTTCGTCACCGACCCCATCGGCGTCGACCTGCGGCACTCCTACAACATCGACCACATCATGTGGTCGACGGACTACCCGCACGTGCAGACGGACTGGCCGAACTCGAAGCGCGTGATGAACTACGAGTTCCGCAACGTGCCCGAAGATGAGAAGCGCAAGATGGTGCGCGACAACGCGGCGAAGTTGTACAAGTTGGGCAACGGTCGCTGATTCCCTGAGCGGAGCGAAGGGTCTCGCACACAGCAACCAAATATCGGGGGAAACCAAAGGCCCCGCCGTACGGCGGGGCCTTTCCTTATCCCTTGAACGCTGGCAGCACCTTCGCCGCGAGCCACTCGC
>JACQEE010000218.1 GCA_016200725.1 Chloroflexota bacterium | reverse complement strand
GGACATCCTCGTCAACAATGCCGGGGTATCCAAGCCAGCGTTCTACCCCGATTACGCCGTCGAAGACATCGACCTAATCCTGGATGTGAACCTCAAGGCGCCGTTCATCCTCTCGCAGCACGTTGGGCGCTACCTGGTGGAGCACAAGAAGCCGGGGCGCATCGTCAACATCTCCTCGATCAATGCAGAGAAGGCGACGGTCATAGGCGGGACGGCCTATTGCGCCTCGAAGGGCGCGATCCGGCAGATGACGCGCACGGCGGCCTACGACCTTGGCCCCTTCGGCATCACAGTGAATGCTGTAGGCCCAGGGCACACGAGAACAGGGATGACCAAGCCGACTTTCGCGGAACATGCCACGAGGGAGCGGGAGTGGGCGGAGAAGACGCCGTTGGGGCGCATCGCCGAGCCCGAGGACATCGCCAACGCGGTGGCCTTCCTGGCCTCGGACGAGGCGTCGTACGTCACCGGCCAATCAATCTATGTAGAGGGAGGCCGCTGTCTATGGGCGTAATCCCTCGCTTCAAAGGGCAGGCGGCCATCGTGACCGGTGCGGCGGACGGCATCGGCCGCGGCTGCGCGATCAAGTTGGCGCAGGAGGGCGCAAACCTTCTGCTTACCGACATCAACCAGAAAGGCCTCGCTGAGACGGCCACGCTCGCTCGCAAGGAAGGCGTCAAGGTGAGCGAGCTGGTCTGCGACGTGAGTACCAACGACGCGCCGCAGCGGCTTGTCGAGGCAGCGGTCAAGGCGTTCGGGTCCTTCCAGATTCTCGTCAACAATGCCGGCGTATCCAGCGCGGCGCCGTTCCTGGAGTACCAGGAGGCGGCTCTGGACAAGGTGATCGGCGTGAACCTGCGGGCACCGCTGCTCATCGGAAAGGCGGCATCGCGGTACTGGATCGACAACAAGATCAAAGGGCGCATCGTCAACATCTCGTCGATCAACGCGGAGACGATCCAGGGGAACTCGGTCGCCTACTGCGCGTCGAAGGGCGGCATCCGCATGCTGACGATGGCGGCGGCGTGCGACCTGGGGCCGCACGGCATCACGGTGAACGCCGTCGGGCCGGGGCACACGAAGACGGGCATGACGCGGAACACCATCGGGACGCCGGTCGAGCAGGACTGGATCGAGCGGACGCCGCTGGGGCGCATTGGCGAGCCGGCGGACATCGCGAACGCAGTGGCCTTCCTGGCGTCGGAAGAGGCCTCGTACGTTACCGGCCAGACGATCTACGTCGAAGGCGGGCGAACGATCCACATTCCGTAGCATGACCCATCGCTGCCAATTAGCGCACATTTGCCTAACCAGTGTTCGCCTTGACACCCCTGCCCGCTATCTGTAGTGTGAACCTGGTGGGTTGTTACCCAGGCAACACGGCAAAGATGCGCGTATTGACTCCCGTATACCCCTATGCTAGAGTCCGCGCACTCTGTCGGCAGGCTGGAGGGCCGCTAGCTCAACTCGGCAGGGCAGACGAGCATGACTTAGGATCATGTGCCGCAAGGCGTAGGAGTTCGAGTCTCCTCTTCCCCATGCTCGTGTCATAGGCCTGAACGGTTATCCTCCCTCAAAACCGGGGGCGACCTATAACTAGATCGGGGAGTGGAGAATAGAAGGGGGCCGGAGTGACGACTGCTAGCACGAATGCGACAAGCACGAACGGCAACGCGACCAAGAGTAGCAATGTGCTACTCGAGGTTCAGGACCTGCGAACGTACTTTTACACGCATCGAGGCGTCGTAAAGGCTGTCGACGGGGTTACTTGGGATCTGAAAGAAGGCGAGACGCTTGCGCTCGTGGGCGAAAGCGGATCAGGCAAGAGCGTAAGCGCGCTCTCGGTGATGCGGCTGATTCCGAACCCGCCCGGCAAGATTGTCAGCGGGAAGATCCTTTTCCAGGGCCAAAACCTGCTGGAGATGTCGAACGACGAGATCCGGCACGTGCGCGGAAACCGTATCGCGATGGTGTTCCAAGAACCGATGACGTCGCTGAACCCCGTCCTCACGGTGAACCGTCAGTTGACCGAAACCCTGGAACTTCACCTGAAGTTGGGCAAGTCGGCAGCGCGTGAACGCGCTGTCAAATTACTGGAGACCGTCGGGATTCCCGACGCCAACCGGCGCCTCGATGACTACCCCCACCAGTTCAGTGGCGGCATGCGACAGCGCGTGATGATTGCGATGGCGCTCTCCTGCGACCCCAAGTTGATCATCGCCGACGAGCCGACGACCGCACTGGACGTGACGATTCAGGCACAGGTACTTGAAGTGATCAAGGGCCTCTCCGAGAAGTTCAACACGTCGATCATGATCATCACCCACAACCTCGGTGTGGTAGCGCGGCACGCACACCGCGTGAACGTCATGTACGCCGGACACATCATCGAGACTGGGCCAGCGATGGCGGTCTATGGCGAGCCCTTGCACCCGTATACCCTCGGCCTGCTGCAGTCGGTGCCACGCCTCGACGAGCCGAAGAAGCAGCGCCTGGTGCCCATCGAAGGGTCGCCGCCAGACCTGATGAACCTGCCGAAAGGCTGCCCCTTCCGCCCGCGCTGCCGCTTTGCCGTGGACCAGTGCGCGGAGGAGATTCCGCCGCTGCTGCAGGTACGGCAGAACCACTACGCGGCGTGCTGGGTGTCGGCGAAGAATGGAGGGCTGCCGAAGTGACCACGATGCAAGACCGGCCGAAGACGGGTCAAGGTCAGGGAGGGCGCTCCACCGATGTGAAGGGTCGCGGCGACATCATCATGGATGTGCGCGGACTCAAGATGTACTTCCCCGTCACGCAAGGCGTGGTCTTCCAGAAGAAAATCGCTGATGTAAAGGCCGTCGACGGCGTGTCGTTCAGTATCAAGAAGGGCGAGACACTGGGGCTGGTGGGCGAATCCGGGTGCGGCAAGACAACGGCAGGCCGGGCCATCCTCCAGCTATACAAGCCGACCGCCGGCGAAGTGCTCTTCGAGGGGCAGGACTTAACGAAGCTGAATACCAAGGAGATGCGCGCCCTCCGGCAGAAGTTGCAGATCATTTTCCAAGACCCCTACGGATCGCTAAACCCACGCATGACCTGCGGCGGCATCATCGGTGAGCCGCTGATCATCCACAATCTCGTGCAATCGAAGACGGACCGGACAGCCCGTGTCGAAGAACTGCTGACGACAGTCGGCCTGAACCCGTACATGAAAGACCGGTACCCGCACGAGTTCAGCGGCGGACAGCGGCAGCGCATCGGCATCGCCCGTGCGCTTGCGGTGCAGCCCGCGTTCATCGTGTGCGACGAACCGGTATCCGCACTCGACGTGTCGATCCAAGCGCAGGTTATCAACCTGCTCGAGGAGTTGCAGGAGCAGTTCGGGCTGACCTACCTGTTCATCGCTCACGACTTAGCCGTGGTTCGTCACATCAGCGACCGCGTCGCGGTGATGTATCTCGGCAAACTCATGGAACTGGCCGACCGCGACGAGATCTATCAGAACGCTCTACACCCGTACACGAAGGCGCTACTTTCGGC
>JACQEE010000213.1 GCA_016200725.1 Chloroflexota bacterium | reverse complement strand
CCCCTCCCACACGCCAGTCAATGCGCCGCTGGGCGACCGCGTGGGTGTGGGAGCCGGCGTCGAAGGCGCGACGGTGCGAGTCGGCGTGGGCACGGCAGTGCGGCCAGGTGTCGGTGTCAGCGTCGGCGGGCGCGTGGGCGGTACGGTAGGCGAAGGAGCAGGCGACCGCGCCGGCGTAGGAGTGGGTGTAGGGGCTACCGGGCGTGCGGCGACGACCGCGTCAGCAAGCGCTTTCTCTCCCAAGGCCATGGCGATGGCGCCGCCGGTCTGAGTGCCGCCAAGCCACTTCGGAATCAGGCCTTTGAGAGCTCCGTATTTCAGTTCTTCGAGTTTGTCGATGCCGCCTTGAACGAGTTCCAAAGCACCTGGGGTTTTCTGGCCCCATGCGCCTCCAACCGCTATCATGCCCATCCCCGCTTCAATGGTCACGTACAGCAGAGCGGCTACGGGGAGCGCGAGCGCAATCTCCGGCGCTCCGGCCAGGGCCAGTATGCCCAGCGCGACGGCCGCCGCGCCTCCGATGATCTGAAACGCGGTGTTGAAGGCGCCCGGGATGCAGTTCGTATAGGCCCCGTAGTAGGCGCCGGCCGCGGTGGGTGCTGAACCGGGATCGTGGAGCAGCGCATCCGTGTAGGCCTGCGCCTGCTGGCTTCCGCAACCCAACGGACTCTGCGGCAGCACGTCGCGGACGAGCGCGACGCCGCCCAACGCGCTTGCGCTGGGCGAGGCCGAGCCGGTCTGCGCCATCAACATCGCCACAATCATCCGGTCAACGTCTCGCAACTGCGGTGCGCCGATGGTGAGAGCCGTCCCTGCGATGCTGCCCAGACCAAAGGTCTGGGATGGGTCCTGCACCACGGCTTGCACTTGAGCAGCCAACACCTCGAGATTAGCAATCTGGGCGGCAAGGGCTGCGTTCAGCGCCGGCGTATCGAGGATCGTGCCGACGACGTCCTTCTGGAGTTGACGGGCCAGGCCGAGCGCGCCCTTGAGAAAACTGGACGTGGCAGTCCCAACGGGCGCAGCCGCGAGGGGAAGGTCCTGGATGGCGAATCCGGTGACGGTGTTGGAAACGAGTGTGTCCGCCCCTGATCTTTGGATCACCTGCACATCGACGCTGCCTGGGCCTAACTTCATCGTGCCCGCAGCGAGAAAGGCGGGGATGGAGACGGTCACTGCCGAGGCAGTCACCTGTACGATCGGCAGTTCCAGGGGGACGCCGTTGTTGGCGGAGAAGCGGACGGACAGGTCGGATGCAGTGTTGAAACCTGATCCTGCTATCGTCAGGAGCGAAAAAGGCAGGGCACTCGTGGCGCTGAGTGCATCGATCCGCGGCCCTTTCGCCGGGGCAGGAGTCGCGGAGGCCACGGCCGTCGGTGGAGGCGCAGCGCCGCCACCTCCACCGCATGCAGCGAACATCAACGCCAGGGCTAGGAGGATGCTGGCAACCCCTAGATACCCTTTGGATGCTTTCATTGAGGATTTCCTTTTCAACTTTGGGCGGAGGCGTTTTCTTGCCTCCATCGAATCGCCGGCCCAACCACTTGGAATGCTGCGGTCGGATGGGGAGCACCATCCGCTCTTCAATGGCAATCATCTTCCTGCCTCAACGTGCGTTGTTCGTGAAGGCGAAGAGGGTATCGCGTGAAGGGCTCGTGCTGGTCGCCGGTTGCCAGGGAGGGCCCAGAGTTTGCGGGCGGTACGGGAGGGAGAGAAGATGGTGACCATGTGAAAATCACCGTAGCCGAGAGGTGTCCCAATCGTTGCGGGGTATCCTGGGCGTCCTCTCTAAAGGCCTAGCAATTGCTTCTTCTTCGCCTCGAACTCCTCGGGTGTGAGTACGCCCTGATCCCGCAACTTAGCGAATCGCGCAACCTCTTCAGCCGGCGAATGCGATTGCGGCGCATCCTGCTGTCTCTCGAGATTGGGAGGCTCAGGTTTCGGCATTGGTTCCTGCGATGACACAGAGGAAGCTGTCTTAGTCTGCGCTTCCACTCGCTGTAAATTTCCAATGGCTAACCCAGTCAGTCCCAGACCGACACCACCGATCAGCGTCAACCACAGACCGCCGCCGACTGAGACCTGAACTAGCTTGGTTTGGGTCTGCACGTCTGCGGCTCTTCTGCCCACATCTGTCATGTTTATCCAGGCGACCAGTACTATGATCGCCCCTCCGACTACCATGAGCATTGTGTTTGATCGTGATTCCCGTTGCGTCAATAATTCCCAGACGATGCGGGCACCAACCACAAGACTTGTTATCAGAGTGATCTTCCCGTCCCCATCTGTTCCAGGGATGGAAACCATGTCGCGGAAGGACGGAGCGCTGCCGCCTGGGGTGATGAATCGAGGGACGGCTGGCGCGATGCCATTTGCCCAGGGGAGCAGCGAACTAACCGCGACGAGCATTGCCATGATCAGTCCGACGACTAGGAAGTCGCGCGTGTTCACGCCGCCACCTCTTGAGCCCTGGAGACCTGGGCGCTAATACAGGTCGCGGAGGGGTTGGATGTCGAATTTGGGGACGACGCGGGCGAGTTCTTCGGCGGTCCAGCGTCCTTCTTTGAAGGCGGTCTTGGTGACGGTGAGGGGCTGGAAGAGGCCGAGCGAGCCGCCCTGGACGAAGAAGTACTGGCCGGTGATGTTGCAGGCTTCGGTGGAGAGGAAGGAGATGACGGCGGCGACGTCGAGGGGGTCCTGAGCGACGGCGAGCATGCGCTCAGCGGCCTTGGGATCCATGCCACGCTCTTTGGCGCGCTCGATGGCGGTGGTGACCATGCGGGTCGCGGCCGCGGAGGGGTTGACGCCGTTGACCATGACGTTAAAGGGGAGGAGGTCGCGGCAGACGGAGTTGGTGAAGCCGAAGATGCCGCCCTTGCCAGCGGCGTAGGGGGATGCGCCGGGGCTGCCCCAGAGGCCAGCACGAGAGACGATGTTGACGATGCGGCCGTACTTCTGGTCTTTCATGTAGGGTGCAGCGTGTCGCGTGCAGTTGAAGGTGCCGAAGACGTGGACGCCGACGACGGCCTGGAAGACCTTGGGGTCGAGTTCCCAGATCGGCGCGCCGGTGGTGGTACCAGCGTTGTTGACGAGGATGTCGATCTTGCCGAACTCTTTGATGGCGGTGTCGATGATGCGCTTGGCGGCGTCGTAGTCGGCGACGGAGTCGCCGTTGGCGACGGCCTTGCCGCCGTTGGCCTTGATCTCGTTGACGACCTGCTGCGCGGGGCCGATGTCTTTGCCAACGCCGTCCATGCTGCCGCCGAGGTCGTTGACGACGACCTTGGCGCCCATCTTGGCGAGGGTGAGGGCAGTCGCGCGGCCGATGCCGCGGCCGCCGCCGGTGACGACGGCGACGCGACCGTTCAAGTCTGTGTTGCTCATGGGGTCCTCCTAGTCCGGGCCCGACCGGACGCGGGCTACACCTTAGCGCGTTTCACGAGATGGGGGAAGAGGGGAGGCGGGAGATTGTCACGGCGCGTTCACAACAACGCGTCACGCATTCACGGTTGGGCGATGGCGGCGGCCTAGGGTGGATGCATGGCCTAGTTTCGCGAGAACGGTGAAGCAGGCAAAACCAATCGTTCAGGGGGCATAGCGTGAAGCACGAACGGAAGGCACTAACAGGGTTGCGAAGCAAGTCCAGGCCGCGCGCGCTGAAGCGCCCCTGGGCCATCGCGGGACTCGTCACGATGCTCGTCGGGCTCATGCTCGGCCTCATGCCGCTTTCCGGCAATGCGCAGGCAAGCGCGCTCGAGCAGTGGGCCGCCACGGCATCGGCGAGCAGCGAGTACGGCGGCGGATGGGCCGCCAGCAGAGCCACCGGCGAGCCCGACGTCTACCCCCTCTGCGGCGACCGCACCGGCGCGTGGGCGCCTCGCTCCAGCGGCGCTGACCCCGAGGCGCTCGAGGT
>JACQEE010000212.1 GCA_016200725.1 Chloroflexota bacterium | reverse complement strand
GTTCGTAGTGACGATCTCGCCGGCGCGATTGGTGTATTCGCGGCGGTGATAGACGACGACGGCCTTGCCGCCGCCGAATTCGCTGCGCTTCTCCTGCACGTCGGAGATGAAATAGCGCTGGAAGATAACGTCACCGGGGTAGATCGGACGGAAGAATTCCCAACTGCTGCCGGAAAGGTAATTGGGGACACCGGTCAGCGCCCCTGCGCCCTTCTTGCGGATCTCCGGCGGAATCTCCTTCACCGTAGTGATGCCCATGGTCTGTACATAGAGCGGCGCGGCGATGAGTCCGCGCCAGCGTGTGGCCTTGCCGTAATCAGTGTCGGTGAAGAGCGGGTTGTCTTCGCCATAACCATGGGCGAAGTGCCGCATCGTATCGAACGTGGCTTCGGTGTTGTAGGGCGGAGGCTGCGGAATGAGTACGCCGATGCGCGCGCGCATTCTGGCAACACCGTCCTCCGTAATTTTCCCTTGCATCTCGGCGGGCATGGTGCGCCGTTGCGTCATGGAACAACTCCTGCGTGCTGCGCGCGGCGATGCCGTCGCGGGCGGGATGTGTGCGCGATAGAGGATAGGCGATGCGCCAGCGACGCGCCAGTGCCGTCAGAGTTCCTGGCTTCGGTAGGCGCGCATCTGACGGGCCTCTTCGACTAGATAGGCGAGCAGTTGGCGGGCTTCTTCCTGGCGTAAATCGAGCGTGGACATCGAGAGGACGCGGTAGAGAACGCCTGAAGTGACCGTGGCCTTCACCTTGTGCCCCAGAAGCGGGAGGCGGACGCCCAGCGCGTCGGCGATGAAGGGCGCGAGGGCTCGGCCAGGTTTCGTATCGAAGGTGCGAGCGACGACCTCGCCCTTGTACCGGAGCGTCACGCCACCCTTGCCATGAAAGAGTGTGATCTCCATCGCGCCCTTGGGCCGCTCGATGGCAGCCTGGCCGCGCTCGATGGCCTTCTTGCGGCTGACAGACATGGCGACGAGGCTAACCGCGACTAGGCGAGGTCTGCGACTCCGCCACGACAGGGTTGCGGAGGATACCTATGCCGGCGATTTCCACTTCGATGGTGTCGCCAGGGTTCAGGCGGCCTACGCCGGAGGGCGTGCCAGTGAACACGAGGTCGCCGGGCAGCAATGTCATGACGCGCGTGATGTAGGCGATGAGCGTTGGCAGTTTGAAGACCATGTCGTCCGTGTTGCCGTCTTGAACGATCTTGCCGTTGAGACGTGTGTGGATGCGCCTGCCGCCTGGGCCGCCGTCTGTGTCGATCAAGGGCCCGATGGGGGCGAAGGTATCGAAGCCCTTGGCACGCGTCCACTGGCCGTCCTTCTGCTGGAGTTCTCGCGCAGTCACATCGACGCCGCAGGTATAGCCAAGCACGTACTTGAGCGCCTCGTCCTCAGACACGTAACGCGCGCGGCGGCCAACTACAGCGACGAGTTCACCCTCGTAGTCGATACGGCCAGCGCCTTCGGGGATAACGATCGGATCATCGTTACCTATCATGGCAGTAGGCGCCTTCATGAACAGCAACGGCTCTTTGGGAGCGTCGCCGCCCATTTCTTTAGCGTGGTCGCGGTAGTTCTTGCCGATCGCGAGGATCTTGGTAGGCGTGACGGGCGGCAGAAACTTCACGTCCTGCTCGCGGCCGATGTACTTGCCTTCGCGAAGACCGCGATAGAGTAGCCCTTCGCCCGCATAGAGTTCGACATCGCGCACGATGGCATACCCGAGACGAGCGCCCGAGCGGTAGCGGGCAATTTTCATTGCTCCCGGCCTCCTAGAACTTCGCCGCCGCGCAACCCTGCGGCTGCTACGAACTCACCGGCCTTTTGCTTAGGTGCGCCCTTCGCTTGGACGCGCTGCACGAACAGCATGCCGCCATGCAGCGCAACTTCGATGGCATCGGGGGCGATATGGACTACTTCGCCGGGCTTGCCCTTCGCCGAGTCAGTGCGCAGGCGGCAGTCGAACACCTTGAGCATCTGGCCGCGGAATGTCGTGTGCGCGCCCGGCTGCGGGTTGCAGCCGCGGATGAGGTTGTAGACCTCGTGGGCAGGCTTTGACCAGTCGATGCGGGCATGCTGGTCTCCGCAGATCGGCTCGGAGGTGGCCTTCGAGTGGTCCTGCTCAATGCGCGGCGCCTTGCCAGCCTTGACCATCGCGACGGACTCCGCCATAGCATCCACGCCCATCGGGAAAAGTTTGTTGAAGTAGAGGCTGCCGAGGGTGTCGTCCGGCTCAATCGCGACCTCTTTCTGCAGCAGGATCGGGCCGGTATCGATGCCCTTGTCCGGCCAGAAGATCGTGAGACCGGTGCGCGTATCGCCCTGCATGATCGCCCAGTTCATCGCGCTGGCGCCGCGATGGCGAAGCAGCAGCGAGGGGTGGTACTGGATCGTCTGCAGCGGCGGAGCGAAGAGTACGCGCTCGGGCAAGATGTCAGTGACGAAGGCCATGACGTTGAGATCGGGCTTCAGGGCAGCGTAGGCATCGGAGATAGCGGACTTCTTGAGATCGCGAGTGCCGAAGACTGGAAGGCCCTTGGCCTCGGCGGCGGCACGGAGCGGGTCAGGTCTGCCACCCTCAGGCGTCGTGGGGGCCGACACGCCCACGATCTGCTCGCCGCGTTCAAGAAGCCGCTTGAAGACAGCCTCGCCGAAGGGGGCCTGCCCGATGACAACGATGCGCATAGACTCTCGCTCTGCGGGACGTGCGAAAAAGTCACACCATGATATTGGCTCGACGGGCTAGGAACAAGGCCGCGCAGGGTACAGTTCAACGGCCCTATAATTCAATCACTTCTCGCCTGGGAGCACTTCATGGAACGAATCGGCTTCGTCGGCTTGGGAAAGATGGGCCTGCCCATGTGCCGGAACCTGCTCAAGGCGGGATTTCGGTTGACGGTATACAACCGCAGCCAGGGAGCCGTGGAGACGCTGGTGCGTGAGGGCGCGAAGAAGGTAGCGTCGCCCGCGGCCGTGGCCGAGGTGAGCGACATCGTGCTCACCTGCCTACCGGACATACCGGCAGTCGAGCAGGTCTACCTGGGGCCAAATGGCATCATGACGCGATTGCATACGGGTCAGATCGTCGTTGACCACAGCACGGTCAGCCCGCGGACGAGCCGATCGCTCTACGAGGCCGCGAAGGCCAAGGGCGCCGGGTTTCTCGACGCGCCTGTGAGCGGCGGCCCGGCTGGGGCTCAGGGCGCAACGCTCACGATCATGGTCGGCGGCGACGCAGAC
>JACQEE010000211.1 GCA_016200725.1 Chloroflexota bacterium | reverse complement strand
GAGACTCGCGTTATTTGTGATCGCCTGCCAGGTCCCACCGCTTGCAACCGAGTACTCGCCTGTGCCTTGTTTGATCGTCAGGCGTGCAACCACTGGACGAGGCGTCGGCGTGGGTGTCGCTGTTGGTGCTGGCGTCGGCGTCGGCGCTACAGTTGGCCGAGGCGTCGGTGTCGCCGTCGGAACAGGAGTCGCCGTGGGAACGGGTGTTGGGACCGTTGTCGCCGTGGGCGCGGTGGTCGCCGTCGGCGGTGGCGCGCTGGTCGGCTGCGGCGTCGGCGCGCTGCCGCCACCAGAGCACGCCGCTCCTACGATTGCCGCCCCTACGAGGATCGGTAGGAGACCGCTGCCAAGCCCTTGAATTGGTGCCCGTCTGCCCATAGTACCTCCCGCTGCCTATGAGGAAGCCATACACGATGATGTATGAATGTACGAAAGTATACGTCACGTATTCAAGGGTGTGCACGTTGCAGATGTTCTTTCGGTGAGATTCGTGTGAGGAATCCGTTAGAAAACCTCGGTGGCTTCCGCCTTTTGACACCCCGAATGGCGCAGGTGTACACTGGCGATGTAGTTGACCGAACGAGTCAACAATCCAATTCAGCGCGAGTCGGCTATGACGACAACGAGTCCACAATCACTGCTGAAGTCCGAGTACAAGTTCGGCTTCACCGTCGATATCGAGCAGGACGTCGCTCCGAAGGGTCTCAGCGAAGAGATCGTCCGGTTCATCTCGCTCAAGAAGAACGAGCCGGACTGGATGCTCGAGTGGCGCCTCAAAGCCTATCGCCATTGGATTTCGCTTGGCCAGGACGAGCCGCGCTGGGCCAACGTGACTCATGCGCCGATCGACTACCAGGACATCATCTACTATGCCGCGCCGAAGAAGGGCGACGGTCCGAAGAGCCTCGATGAGGTTGACCCCGAGATCTTGGCTGCCTTTGAGAAGCTGGGCATCCCGCTGGAGGAGCGCAAGCGCCTTGCCGGTGTCGCCGTGGACGCGGTCTTCGATAGCGTCTCCGTAGGGACCACCTATAAAGAGACTCTCGATAAGCATGGCATCATCTTCTGCTCGCTCAGCGACGCCATCCAGAAGCACCCCGATCTCGTGCGCAAATATCTCGGCTCCGTGGTGCCCTACACCGACAACTTCTACGCTACGCTCAACTCCGCCGTCTACAGCGATGGCTCCTTCGCCTACATCCCGTCGGGCGTCCGCTGCCCTGTCGATCTGATGACCTACTTCCGCATCAACCAGAGCGACTCCGGCCAGTTCGAGCGCACGCTCATCGTTGCCGACAAGGGTTCCTACGTGAGTTACCTCGAGGGCTGCACGGCGCCGTCGCGCAGGAAGCACCAACTTCACGCCGCCGTCGTCGAACTGATCGCGCTCGACGATGCCGAGATCAAGTACTCGACGTTGCAGAACTGGTACCCCGGCGACGTCGATGGCAACGGCGGCGTCTACAACTTCGTCACCAAGCGCGGCGCTGCGAGAGGCCGAAACTCGAAGATCTCGTGGACGCAGGTCGAGACGGGCTCGGCCATCACCTGGAAGTACCCCAGCGTCTTGCTCCAGGGCGACAACTCCACCGGCGAGTTCTACTCGGTCGCGCTGGTGAACAATCGCCAGCAGGCCGATACCGGCACCAAGATGCTGCACATCGGGAAGAACACCAAGAGCACCATCGTCTCCAAGGGCATCTCCGCCGGTCGCGGCAACAACACCTACCGCGGCCTCGTGCGCGTGCTCCCCGGCGCGACGAATGCGCGCAACTACACCCAGTGCGACTCCCTTCTCCTCGGCGACAAGTGCGGCGCACACACGGTTCCCTACATCGAGGTGCGTAACCCCACCGCGCACGTCGAACACGAAGCCTCGACGTCCAAGGTCAGCGACGACCAACTCTTCTACCTCATGTCGCGCGGCATCTCCTCCGAGGACGCGCACCACATGATCATCAATGGCTTCTGCAAGGAAATCTTCAAGGAACTCCCGTGGGAGTTCGCCGTCGAGGCGTCACAACTGCTCAAGGTCAGCCTCGAAGGCGCTGTCGGCTAGTGACAATTTGTATCCCCTTCCCTCTCAGGGAAGGGGATAGAGGTTAGGTTCATGCTCGAAGTACGAAACCTGCACG
>JACQEE010000216.1 GCA_016200725.1 Chloroflexota bacterium | reverse complement strand
ATGATCTATCCCGTCAACACCATCGCCGACGTGCTCCGCGCCCCCCACTTCCAGGAGCGCGAGTTTTTCGTGGAAGTCGAGCACCCCGAACTGCCCCCCGTTCATGGTTCGACAGGCTCACCACGAACGGGGGTTGGCCGACCTCGCACCTACAAATACCCGGGCCCGTTCTGGAAGTCTCATGGTGCGCCCTGGAAACTCAAGCACCGCGCGCCCCTGCTCGGCGAGCACAATACCGAGGTTTTCGCCGGACTCGGCCTGAAGGCGAACGACCTCGTCGCCCTCAAAGCGGCAGGTGCGATATGAGCAAAATCCTCAGAGACCTCAAAGTTCTCGATTTCACGTGGGCCATCGCCGGGCCGCAAACGACGAAATACCTCGCTGACCACGGCGCTACGGTGATCAAGGTCGAGAACGCCACCAAACTCGACATGATCCGCACCTTCCAGCCCTTCAAGGACGCCAAGTTCGGCATCAACAGCAGCGGCGTCTTCAATGCGATGAACTCCGGCAAGTACAGCCTGGGTCTGGACATGGGCGAGCCCGGAGGCCGCGCTATCGCTATGAAACTCGCCGCGTGGTGCGATGTGCTCGTCGAGAACTTCGCCCCCGGCACCGTCGGCGACTGGGGCATGTCCTACGACGAAGTCCGCAAGGTCAACGACGACATCGTCATGATCAGCATGTCCTCGATGGGCCAGACCGGCTCGATGGCCCACTTCCACGGCCTCGGCTTCCACTTGCAGGGCTTTGCCGGCTTCAACCAGGTCACCGGCTTCTCGAATCGCGAGCCCTTCGGCAGCATCCCCTACACCGACTTTGTCGGCCCACCCTTCGCGCTCACCGCCATCATGGGCGCGCTCGACCGTCGCCGCCGCACCGGACAGGGCATCTACATCGACCTCTCGCAGATCGAGGCAGCCTTCCACTTCCTCGGCCCGCAACTCCTCGACGTGGCCATCAACGGGCGCGAGGCATCGCGCAACGGCAACGTCAGCCGCCGCGCCGCGCCGCACGCCGCCTACAAGTGCAGAGGCAGCGATCGCTGGTGCGTCATCGCCGTCTTCAACGACAGGGAGTGGCTGGCGCTGCGAAAGGTCATGGGCGATCCGGCCTGGGCCCGGGAGCCGCGCTTCGGAACCCTGCTCGGCCGCCTCGGCAACCTCGCCGACCTCGATAAGCACATCGAGGCGTGGACTAGCCAGCGCGATCCGCACGACGTGATGGGCACGCTCCAGGCTGCGGGCGTCCCCGCCGGCGTCGTCGCCGAAGGCCGCGACCTCGTCGAAGATGCGCAGTTCGCCTCGCGCGGCACCTTCAAGGTCCTCGAGCACGCTGAGATCGGCGCCTACACCAGCCGCAAGTCCCCGGTGCGCTACTCGAATGCTGACATCGACATCGCCCGCCCCGCTCCCCTCCTCGGCCAGGACAGCGAGTACGTGCTCACCAAGATCCTAGGCATGAAGGAAGAGGAGTTCTTCCCCCTCCTCGAGTCCGGCGTCGTCTCCATCGGCTCCTAGCCTTCTTTGGCAGGAGCGGTTGTCCGAAGTCAAAAAGAGACACCTCCCAGGCCTAAGCCCGAGAGGTGTCTCGAGTGCGCGTAATGCACTCTACGAACTACCAGCGCGAACCGCCACCTGAAGAGCGTTGGCCGCCGCCGCGAGGTCCATCCGCCTTTGCACGGGCTTCGTTCACCGTGAGGGCGCGCCCCTTGTAGTCCTTGCCATTCAGTCCAGTGATCGCCGCTTCGGCCTCGGCGTTCGACGACATCTCGACGAAGCCGAAACCCTTCGACCGGCCGCTATCACGGTCCATCACCACGCGGGCTGTGTCGACCTTTCCATAGGCCTCGAAGGCCGTCTGGAGGTCAGCATTGGTGACCTCGTACACGAGATTTCCGACATACAGGTTCATACAGCGCTCCTTGCGCGAATTCTCCTTGCCCGGACTTGGCGCTGTATGCATCTTCGATAACAGGGTTAGCGGAAATGGTGGTACATCGTGCAGGTGCCGTGGGGGAGTCCTCTCATCGTAACACAATCCCTCGCCGGGATTTTGAACGAAGAGTATGCGGAAGGTGCGTGGGTTGACCTCCCCATCTGGGCGAGAGCGCACGGCCCCCCATCTCGTGGTACACTGAGACTTCCCCCACCCAGGTTCGATCCCAGGGAATCGCTCCCTGGACGTTCGCGCCTCGCTCTTTAGTCCCCTCTCTTCTCTGTCGGACACCGGCATTTCAGGCCTGAGCCTTCAAAGCGACGCAGAGAAGT
>JACQEE010000229.1 GCA_016200725.1 Chloroflexota bacterium | reverse complement strand
GAACGACCAGAGTTGGCGCATCCAGAGCGTGCCGAACGTGTTGCGGAAGAAGGCGCCGCCACTCATGCGCTCCTCGAAGGAGGCAAGGAGCAGCGACGGGGCAAGCGGCTTGGGGTAGGGCGACCGCTCGCGGTACCAGGCGGCGTCGAGCTGGAGGCCGCCGGTGAAGTCGTTGAGCAATGCGTCGTCGACCGTGAAGTCCTTGCGGCCGCAGTCCTTGCCAACGTAGGTCTCCGGATATTTGCTCAGGTCAACCATGCGCGCTCCGTTCGCCTTGCGCAGAATGCCACGCCTGTCAAACGAAAGGCGATTGCGTATTTGACACACCACGCCTGATTTACGGGGTCGGCGGCGCGTCAGCAATTGGATACGTAGAATGATCCATAAAGGCCCTGGAGCACAGACACCATCCGATTGACGCACGATGTTAGCCTCGCCAAGTCGGCTTTCGTGGCGTACGAGGAAAGGTCGGATGTTGGCGAAGAAAACGGCAATAATATACCTGTTTCAGTCCCTTGCTCGTCACTTCTCCTTACTCGGCGGGGCGGGGCGTAGCCTGATGTAGAGCGGCACGAACGGGATCAGGCACACCCAAAGCCGATCACGCTCGGGCGTGAGGTAGCACCCGACGAAAGCGGCCCGCCATGAAAACTCGAATCGCGGCTTGAACATGATCGCTTCCCTCGGAATCTATTGGGGGGGGGGCGTCAATTATATTATTGCCAACGAAAAGGCCCCGGTCTCCCGGGGCCTCGCTGCTCGTGGCCTATCGCTACTTGAAGTTCGTCGGCGGGTTGTTGCCGAGAATCGTCACGCAGGCGACCTGGGGCGGGCCGCCGAGGGTGTGGCAGAGGCCGAGTTCGGCGTTCTTGACCTGCCGAGGACCCGCCTTGTTCTGCAACTGCTTGTAGATCTCGTAGGCGGTGCGCAGGCCGCTCGCGCCGACGGGGTGGCCGAAAGACTTGAGGCCGCCATCCGTGTTGACGGGCAGTTCACCTTCGAGCGTGAACGTGCCGGCCTTGACGTCCTCAGGAGCCTTGCCCTTCGGGCTGAAGCCGAGGTCTTCGTAGATGACCATCTCGGTAATCGTGAAGCAGTCGTGGACAACGGCGAGGTCGATTTCCTTCCGCGGGTGGGTGACGCCGGCCTGCTCGTAGGCCTGTCGCGCGGCCTGGCGATTCGCCTCGAAGCCGAGGTAGTCGAAGCCGGGGCGCGTCATCGGCAGCATGGAGTCCACGGAGAAGCCGATGCCCTTGATGTAGACGGGATCCGGGCGGAAGCGCTTCGCGAGGTCGGCGCGGCAGATGATCGCGGCGGCGGCGCCGTCGGTGGTCGGGCAGCAGTCGAAGAGGCCGAGGGGCCAGGCAATGATCGGCGCCTTGAGCACCTGATCCATCGTAATTTCTTTCTGGAAGTGGGCCTTCGGGGACATGGTGCCGTTGTGGTGGTTCTTGACCGAGATGCGCGCCAGCAGCTCCTTGCCCTCGTCGTCCTTGATGCCGTAGGTGTGGAAGTAGCGGTTGGCGATGAAGGAGAAGTAGGAGGGCGCGGTGGCGCGGGCCTGGAGGACCGGGTTCTGGCCGCGGCCGACGCCAAGACCGCCGAAGCCGGTGTCTTTCAGCTTCTCGAAGCCGATGGCCATCGCGACGTCGTACATGCCGGAGGCGACGCCGAAGACGGCGTTGCGAAGGGCTTCGTGGCCGGTAGCGCACCAGTTCTCGACGCGGGTGATGGGGATGTTCTTGAACTTGAGCGTATCGGCGATGATGGCGGCCGCCTCGCCGGAGCGGAGCGTGCCGACCCACGCGGCCTGGATATCGCCGGGCTCGATGCCGGCGTCCTGATAGGCCTCATACGCGGCCTCGATGATCATGTCCTCGGGGCCGGACTCCCAGCGCTCGCCGAACTTGCTGCAGCCCATGCCCACGATCGCGACTTTGTCCTTGATGGTGCCCATTCGGACTCCCTTCGAATTTGCTGTGCTTGGGGCTACTTGCCGTCGACCGGGCGAACCTTCCAGTAGTAGTTGTGCTGGTATGCCGCTTCGTGCATCTTGCGGAAGGTGAACTCGACGCGCTGACCGATGGCCAATTTCGCCGGGTCGGCGTCCGTCATGATGGCAAAGATCCGCGCCTTGCCTTCGTCGGACTCGATGACGCAGTTGAGCACCGGGGGCTCAAGGCCGCCGGCCAGGTTGTCCCTGGTGAAGGCGTAGACCTGCGCGGGCTTATCGTACAGGCGCACTTCTGTGAAGTTGTCCTTGCTGCGACAGTTGTAGCACACGCGCTGGATTGGATGCGCCGTAGTGCCGCACTGGTTACATTTGCCAGCATGGAGGCGGATCGTCTGCCTCTGGTCGCGCCAGGCCACAGTTGAACCGGCCCAGGCCTCGACGCGCAGCGGAGCCTCGGGATTGGTGGTGACGACATTACGGTAAGCGACGAAGCGCTCGTACGAGGGGAGCGGGCGCTTGGAGGCCAGATGGCCAGCGACGCCTCGCGCGTGCTTCACAGGCTGTTTGACCTCGAGCACGAGGGCGTCGGCGCCGTCGCCGTAACTCGCAACGAGCACCTTATCGCCGGGTTTGGCCTGCTCGAGCGCGGCAGCAAGTACGAGCAGCGCATGAGCGGCGCCGACGTTACCAACACTGCCGAGGAGCGGGTCCTGCACTTGCTTCGGGTCGAAGCCGAGCGAGCGGACGAGCCCAGCGTGGCTGCGCGTCTCGGGGCCGTACATGGCAACTTTGGTTACGTCGGCAGGCTTGAGGTTGGCCTGCTTGAGCGCGGCTTGGACCGCGGCCTTCATCGAGGCCTCGTAACCGTGCTGGACGATGAAACGGTCTTCCCACGAGCGGACGAAGTCATCGCTATCGCGGCGCCAGATGTCGTTGATCTCGTTGGAGGTAGTCGCTCGCGAAAGCACCTGTGTTGCGGCGTCTTTGGTCACGAGCACCGCGGCGGCGGCATCGCCGAAGGCGGACTCAAAGTCGGAGCGCGGGTAGCCGTTGCGAGCATCGGAGGCGACAACGAGCACATTCTTGGCCGTCCCCGCGTTCACCGCGTCGAGCGCGGCTAAGAGCGCCTGCGTCCCCGCGCGCAGCGTGTTGCCGAAATCAGCAGTGCGCACCGACGCGGGTAGATCGGCGGCGGCGGCGATGAACACGGCAGACGACTTCTCGCGATAGGTGGGCGTGGTGGACGCGAAGTAGACAGCGTCGACACCGTCACGCCCGGCTGCTTTCAGCAGATCTACGACGGCGTTCACCGCCATCGTCATGGTGTCTTCATCGTGGTTGACTACGCTGCGCTCGCCCGCCCCACCACCCGTTCCCCACGCGTCCGCGAACGCCTTACGCGCCAGGCGGTACATCGGAATGTTGGCGCCGACAGCACTTATCCCCGACATTGGACCTCCTTGAGCAGCGGCAGATAGTATACATGAGCCACTTGCTACCTGTCGTCCAGGAGTAGATGCACGTTTTGACGCCCCCTGGAGCGGGTGCTACCATCGCGGCACTTTCCGGATGCGGAGGAGACATGGCGAAGAATCGCAACCTTGGCAAGCAGGTGGGGGACTTTGTGCTGTGGGAGAACGACAAGGTGCGCGTCTGGGACCAGGTGATCATGCCGGGCGAGACGGTCGGGCCGCACGACCACGACCATGACTACTTCATCGTGGTGCTCGAGAACGCCAAGATGACCGCGGACATGATCAATGACAAGCGTAGCGAGGTAGAGTTCGTCGCCGACAATCTCATCTGGGTAAAGAGCAACGGCGAGGTGCACACGGCGACGAACGTGGACAACAAGCGCTGGCGGAACTTGATCATCGAGGTCAAGAAGTAAGGTCGGAGTCAGAGGCAGGGAGGGCTAGGGTGACAGTCACCAAGTTCAACCATATCGGTCATTGCGTGACGAACGTGGAGCGCTCGCGGAAGTTCTATGAACAGGCGCTGGGGTTCAAGTACGACCGGGAACTGACCGTCGAGGGCGAGGGCACGTCGAAGCTGCTGCGCGTGAAGTTACCGCTGAAATTGCACGCCGTGTACCTCGTCCGCGAAGGGTTCACCCTGGAGTTGCTTTACTACTCGCAGCCAGGCACAGCGCCTCAACGCGAGCGAGCTATGAACGAGCCGGGGCTGACCCATATCTCGCTGAATGTAAGAGACATGCCCGCGACGTTGAAGAAGATCAAGGATCTCGGTGGCCAGGTTCTCGATGACACGAACCTGGTGGCGGCGGTGTTCGTGAAAGATCCGGATGGGCAGTTGATCGAATTGATCCAGCAGCGGTAACAGCAACCGCCCGTTCAGCCCTTCGACAGGCTCAGGGCGAACGGGCTCATCGGTAGGAGGCAGTCATGGAAGACCGTTCACCGACCGGCGTGCTCCTGGAGATGGCGAATTGCACCGACGCGAAAGCGCTTGAGGACTTCAACGCCTGGTACGAGCGCACGCACATCCCCGATATGGTGGCGACGGGAGCACTGTACAAGGGGCTGCGCTTCGAGAACTGCAAGCCGAATCGTCCAGAGTACCCGCGCCGCGTCAAAGAGGCGAAGTGGCTCACGGTCTACGAGACGGACTGGCAGGACTCGCGCAAGGCCTACGACGCGGTCATGCACCGCTGGGAGGTCTGGAAGAAGTCCGGTCGCCTGCATCCCGCCCTCGAGACGACGTTCCTGACGATGTACCGTCGACGCCCGGAGCCGGGGCAGGGCCATCTTTCCGAGAAGCCGATCAACGGCATCAACCTGGTGCTGGTGCGCGGCGACGAGGACTTCCACCGCTGGGGCAAGTTCGTGCACATCCGCTGGATCGCCGAGGTGGACCCGCCGGGCTACACGATGATCACGCGCTACGAGAACGCGGTTTCCGCGACCGAGGGTCCGAACATCCTGCACCTCTACGAGATGGTGTCGGACGACCACATCCGCGACCAGGCCACGTTCCCGAAACTCGTCGAGCAGCGCCTGGGCAAGGACACGCCGGCGATGAAGGACTGGCAGATGCACCCGTCGCTAGAGATCTGGTACGTCAACTCGTTCAAGCGTGTAAGCGCGTGAGCGAGTCGCCAGGCGAAGGAGAACTCGAGCGGCAACTCGCCGCCATCCGTGAACGGTCGGCGGCGCAGACGCCCCTGGAGATGCGGCAGGCCGTCGACGAGCAGCTTGCGCTGCTCGTCTCGTCTGGGGCAGTAGGACGAGCCCTTCACCAAGGCGAGACAGCGCCAGACTTCACGTTGCCCAACCAGCGTGGCGAGCAGGTTGCGCTGACCGAGCGACTGACACGCGGCTCCGTCGTTCTGGTCTTTTACCGCGGCGGCTGGTGACCGTACTGCAACCTGCAGTTGCGGGTCTATCAGTCGCATCTCGATGAGTTCGCAGCGTTGAGGGCGTCGCTCATCGCAATTTCACCGCAGACGCCTGATGCTTCGCTCACCACAGCCGAGAAGAACGCGCTTGCCTTCGACGTGCTCAGCGATCGAGGCAACGGCGTCGCGCGACAGTACGGCCTTGCCTTCGCTTGGACCCCGCGCCTCCAGCAACGGTATAGGGACTTCTTGCCCAAGTACAACGGAGTAGATGGTCTCGAACTGCCGATGCCTGGCACATTCGTCATCGCCCGCGATGGACGCGTACGCCTGGCACACGTCGACGCCGACTACCGTCGCCGGCTCGAGCCCACCGCGATTCTTGGGGCCTTGCGGCAAATCAAGGTCTGACAGATTAGGTGGCACCTGTTGGCGAGGGAGCGCTATCCTATGCGGACGATACTTCATTCAAATGGAGCAGATGATGAAAGAACTTACGGCCTATTTGAACTTCGACGGCAATTGCGACAGTGCTCAAGAGGCCGAGCGCCTGTTCAAGGCATTGGGCGATAAGGGACAGGTAACGATGCCCCTGCAGGAGACGTTCTGGGCCAGTCGCTTCGGGATGGTGACCGATAGATACGGCGTCAATTGGATGTTCAATTTCCAGGGTTCCGCCATCGATCCATTCGCACAGAAGTGACACCCATGCCGGGTCAGCCTCGACTCAAGGTATAGCCGGATTTACGGCGCCATCGTCATGCCGCCATCAATGGAGATGGCATCACCAGTGATGTACGAGGCGGCCGGCGAGGCGAGGAAGGCGACAAGGGCGGCAACCTCTTCGGGCTTGGCGGGCCGCTTCATCGGGACGGCATCGAGGTAGCGCTTGGCCCGCTCGGGCTCGCGCTCCTGGAACTGTAGAAACATCGTCGTAGCGACGGGACCGGGGCAGACGCAATTGACCCGGATGCCATGCGGGGCGAACTCCTTGGCAAGCGACTTCGTCAGGCTGATCACGCCGCCCTTCGCAGCACCGTAGGAGGCGGCGCGTTCGACGCCTGTGACCCCGGCCTGCGAGGCGATACTGACGATAGCCCCCGCCTTCGCGGCCACCATGTGCTTGAGCGCCGCCCGCGAGACGAGCATCTGACCGGTGAGGTCGACATCTATCGTGCGGCGGATGATTTCGTCGGGGGTTTCGGCCAACCCTTTACCACCACCGCCGATGCCCGCGTTGTTCACGAGGACGTCTAGGCGCCCAAAGCGCTTGACGACCTGATCGACCGCAGCGTCCACCTGTTTCGAATCGGTGATGTCGCAGCGAACTGCGAACGCTTTGCTGTCCGCCTGTTCGATCAGCCGCGCAGTCTCGCCGGCGCCAGCCTCGTTGAGGTCGAGCACAGCGACCGCGGCGCCCTCGCGCGCCAACTCAAGGGCGATGGCGCGGCCGATGCCGCTGCCGGCGCCGGTGACGAGCGCGATCTTGTCCTTCAAGAGCATCGGGGAGTCTCACCGCCGAAAAATCAACTCGTCCGATGATAGCAGAGCGGTGAGAGGACGAGGCAGTCGCCACTCACATGAAATCGCGTGCGCCTAGCTCGCGGCTAGGGAAGCGTCTGAGTTTGGCACGCCTGCCCCACGGTGATCGTGCTTGCACGGCTCGGGAACCGCAGCGCGGACAGGTTCGGCAACGTCGCGGACCCAACCGCACTGGAAGCACTGGCGGTACCGGCCGAAGCGGTCGGTCTCGGAGAAGACATCGCCGCCACACTTGGGACATGATTTGAAGAAGATGATCATGTTATATCGCCTTGCCCCGCCAGCGTGACGGCGCGGCATCACAAGAGCGTCTCAGCCCGCCGGGTCGCGGTCACAAGACTATCTCACTCGAAGCCGAGGCGGCGCTGCTTCATGCTCACGAACTGGTCGTGGCCGATGACGACATGGTCGAGCAGGTCGACGTTGAGCGTCTGGCCGGCCTGTCGCAGGTGTTGCGTCAGCGCGATGTCCTCCTGGCTCGGTGTGGCATCGCCGGACGGATGGTTGTGGACGACGATGATGGCAGGCGCGTTGGCCCGCACGGCGGGTCGGAAGACCTCGGCGGCGCGCACTAGCGACGAGTTCACCGTGCCGACGTAGACACTCTGCGCGCTGAGCACCTGGTGTTTCGTCGTGAGTAGCACCACGCGCATCTGCTCCTGGTCGAGCAGGGTCATCTCAGGAGCGAGCAGCGTCACCACGTCACCCGGCTCGCGAATGACAGGGCGTTCGCCGCGAGAGAGCGTGGCCATGCGGCGGCCAAGTTCTAACGCGGCCATGAGTTGGCAGTACTTCGCGTCGCTGAGGCCTCGCTCGGCGCACAACTCGGCGTGGGAAGCGGTCGCCAGGCCGCGAAGGCCGGAGAAGCGCGTCAGCAGGCGCTGGGCAACGCCGACGGCATTCTCGCCCTCGAGACCGGTACGCAGCAGGATGGCGATCAGTTCGGCGTTGCTCAGCGCGCCGGAGCCGTACTTGATCAGTCGCTCGCGGGGGCGCTCCTCGGCGGGCAACTCGCGGATGCGCGGCAGGTATTCGACAGGTGCGCGGTCGACGGTCGTCGTCATGGTTTCCTCAGTCGTTTGGTTGGAAGGCACGATAGCGGCAACCGAGCCTGATAGGAAAGGGGCAGTTGGCACATCAGAGATTGCCGCTATAATGGGCGGCGCCGCCATGCCGCCGAACCCATTCCTTCACCCCAGACTACGCCCGCTCGACATCCGTCGCATCGAGGAGCAGGGCCGACCCTTTTTCATGCTGCGCGATCCGCTCGGGCTCAACCAGCAGATGGCGATCGTGCCGCAGGAACTCGGCCCGTTTCTTGCCTTGTGTGACGGCACGCGCGACTGCTCGGCGATCGCGTCCATTTTCTCGTTTCGCACCGACGTCCAGATGACGCCTGACGATGCCGCGCAGGTGGTAGAGACGCTCAGCCAGGCGCTGCTGCTCGAGGATGCGCGCTTCACCGAGGCGCTGGGGGCAGCGACGAACGAATATCGCTCACGGCCCTACCGCGAGCCTGCGTTGGCAGGGAAGGCTTATCCGGCAGACCCGAAGGAACTCAGCACAACGTTCGACCGTTACTGTGCCGAAGCGCCGCGAGCGGAAGTCACGAAACCAGGGCGAGTGACCGGCATCATCTCGCCGCACATCGACTACAACCGCGGCTGGCCGGTCTACGCAGGCGTATGGGGCCAGGCCGCGGAGGCCATCGCGGAGACGGACCTGGCGGTCGTGTTCGGCACCGACCACTCGGGAGGCGCGGGGACACTTACGCTCACCCGCCAGCACTACGCGACGCCCTGGGGAACGCTGCCGACGGCCACGCCGATCGTCGACGCGCTGGCGAAACAACTCGGCGAACAGGCGGTGTTCGAGGAGGAGTTGCACCACCGCAACGAGCACTCCATCGAACTGGCCGTCACCTGGCTGCACTATTTCTTGAAGGGCCGTCCCTGCGAGGTAGTGCCCATCCTGTGCGGCTCGTTCCACGAGTTCGTGATGGGCGAGGTCGATCCAGCCGCGTATGAGCGGTTCGAGCAGGCGATGACCGTGCTGCGCGAAGCGGCTGGCAAGCGCCGTACCCTGGTGATCGCCGCCGCCGACCTGGCGCACGTCGGGCCGGCCTTCGGCGACCCAGAGCCGTGGCGCGACGGTGAGCGGCTGCAGTTACGTCAAGCGGACGACGCCCTGCTCGGGGCGATCGGGCAAGGCAACGCGACGCAGTTTTTCGAGCACATTCGCCAGGTGGGGGACAACAATCGCGTGTGCGGCATGCCGCCAATCTATCTGACACTCCGCGCGCTCGGCGCATCGCGAGGAGTCTCGACGGGCTACGACCAGTGTCCGGCGGACGAAGACGGCGGAAGTCTGGTGTCCATCGCGGGCGCGGTGCTGTTCGAGACCTAGACCCCGCTTCTTCCTACCCCCGCCGATTCGAAGCCGCCCTCGCTCCGTAGCCCAGATCGAGCGCCATCGGGTCGCGCTTGGCAGCCCTTGAGGCGGCGAAGGGCCGCCGGGCGAAGACACGGCGCACCATCGGCTCGAAGAACCCGACCGGCTTGCTGACGAAGTTCGGGTCGAAGGCAGCCTGGTCGTACTTAGCGCAGAAGTCGGCGCAGACCTGGTAGTAGACGTGGCCCTGATACCGGTCGCGGGCGTTGCGGTCGGCGCCGACATGATGGAAATAGTAGTAGCCCTGGAAGAGGCCGTGCTGCTGGACGATCCAGAAGGTTTTATCGGTGACGTAGGGCTTCAAGATCTCAGCGGCGATGGCCGAGTGGTTGTCGGGCGCGACGATATCACCGATGTCGTGCAGCAGCGCCGCGACGACTAACTCCTCGTCGGCGCCATCGTCATGCGCGAGCGTGGCCGACTGTAGCGAGTGCTCGTAGCGGCTGACTTGGTAGATCGAGTAGCCGCCCTTGAGGCGGTCGAGCATCTCGAGTGCGTGGTCGACAACCTTTGCGCGGACCTGTGGCAGTTCCTCAACGAGGAGCGCGTAGTCCTCGACCGTGCCGTCGGCCATGCGAGTGAATTTGACCTTGCGCAACGCCGTCACTGTGCCACCTCCGCTGCTCGAAGTATCGGCGCCAGTATACGCCCTCGAGCACATGCCCTGTGCCATAAAAACAAGAGGCGGCCCGTTCCTGGGCCGCCTCTCAAAGCAAGCACGCTGCCCTCGCCGGCAATGCTGGCGAGCAGTCGGATCTCAGACGGGGACGCTAGCCTTAGGAAATCTCGGCCTTCGCGCCGGCAGCCTCGAGCTTCTTCTTGGCCTCGTCTGCCGCTTCCTTGGCCACGTTGGCGACGACGGGCTTCGGCGCCGCCTCGACCAGGTCCTTAGCCTCCTTGAGGCCCAGGCTCGTGACTTCGCGGACGGCCTTGATCACGTTGATCTTATTCGGGCCGACTTCCTTGAGCGTCACGGTAAAGGCGGTCTTCTCTTCGACAGCGGCGGCGGGAGCGGCGGCGGGAGCGGCGGCTACCGCGACCGGCGCGGCGGCGCTGACGCCAAATTCCTTCTCCAGCTGCTTCACCAGCCAGGAGACATCCAGGACCGTAAGGCCCTTGATACCATCGAAAATCTCTTCCTTCGTTGCGGGCATGTCGTACCTCCGTTGTTGCTTTCGTTACCGTTCGCCCCGACCATGCCGGGGCGATATGGGCAGACTGTTATAACGCCGGCGCGGCGGCGGCGGGCGCTGCTGCCGCGGCCTCGGGGGCTGCCTGTGCGGCAGGAGCAGCAGGCTGTGCCGCCTCGAGCTGCTTGCGGCGCCCATCCACGACGCGGGCGAGCGCGCCAAGGTTGTAATTGAGCGCGTAGACGAGCCCGTTGAGCGGGCCGAGCATCGCGCCCATGAGCTGGCCGACAAGGATCGGCTTCGGGGGCAGCGAAGCGAGGGCCTTCACGTCCGCGGGTTGGAGCACCTGGCCATCCATCACCGCGCCGGTGATGGTCACAGGGGTCTTCGTTGCAGCGATGTGATCGGTGAGCACCTTGGCTGGCTCGGTCACCTCGCCATAGCCGAAAGCGACGGCCGTTGGGCCCTTGATCACGGTGCGGATGCCAGGCTTGCCAGCCTTGTCGCCGGCAATGCCGAGCAGCGTGTTCTTGACGACGACCAGCTCGATCTTCTTGGCGCGCAGTTTGCGCCGGAGTTCGGTCATCTCCGACACCTTGAGGCCACGATACTCGGTGGAGACCGCGATGGTGCACTTCTTTAGTTTTTCCTCGAACTCCGCTATCTTCTGCGTTTTCTTCTCTGTTGCCATATCGCCTCCAAAAAAATCGCCTCGTGAGCTGCACGAGGCGACAACATGCACATCTGCCGTTCGCCCTTCGACAAGATCAGGACGAACGGGTGTTGGTTGTCCGCTATGCCTCGGCGGGAGATTAAGTCCCGATACATCGGGACACCCGCTGTCTACAGCCTTACGGCTCTATATGGGTTGCTCAGTTGGGTTCGCGATTGCTCCGGTTCTACTTAGCCTTCAGGTTACTGATCGCCAGCACATCTAGTTTAATCGAAGGACCCATCGCCGCGCTCATCGAAGCGCCCTTGATGTAGATGCCCTTGATAGAGGCAGGCTTGGCGGCAACTACGGCCTCCATGACAGAGGTGAGGTTGCCCATGAGTTGGTCTTTCTCGAACGAGACCTTGCCAAAGGTGGCGTGGATGGCGCCGGAGCGGTCAAGGCGGAACTCCGCCCGGCCCTTCCGGGCTTCATTGACTGCCTTGCCGACATCTCCGGTCGGGACTACCGTGCCTGACTTGGGGTTGGGCATGAGGCCCTTGCGTCCAAGTACACGGCCGAGTTTGGAGACCTTGCCCATCATGTCAGGCGTCGCGATGGCCACATCGAACTCAGTCCAGCCGCCCTCGATCTTCTTGATGGTGTCGTCGTCGCCCAAGAAGTCGGCGCCGGCTTGCTGAGCGGCTCGGGCGTCATCGCCCTGAGCGAAGACCATCACGCGCACCTTCTTGCCGAGACCGGCAGGCAGAAGCGCCACGCCGCGGATCTGCTGGTCGGCCTGCTTGGGGTCAGCTCCCATGGTGAGGTGGACCTCGACGCTAGCGTCGAACTTCACGTACGACGTCTTTTTGGCGAGCTCCACAGCCTCGTCTGGCAGATAGTTCTTGTCCGCCTGGACCAGTTTGACTGCTTCGACATATTTCTTACCGTGTTTTGCCATGGCGATATCCTACCCGATCACGTCTATGCCCATCGAGCGGGCAGTGCCTTCGATGATGCGCATCGCGCCCTCGATATCGACGGCGTTGAGGTCTTTCATCTTCATTTCAGCGATCTCGCGGACCTTCTGCTTGGTGACTTGGCCTGCCTTTTCTCTGGGCACAGTGCCGCTGCCCTTTTCAACCCCGGCGGCCTTGATCAACAGAATCGAGGCGGGCGGCGTCTTGGTGATGAAGGTGAAGGAGCGGTCGTCATAGATGGTGATCTCGGCGGGAATGACGACATCCCCCATCGTCACCGTACGGGCGTTGTACTCTTTCACGAACTGCATGATGTTCGCGCCGTGCTGGCCCAGCGCAGGACCAAGCGGCGGCGCGGGCGTTGCTTTGCCCGCAGGCAATTGCACTTTGACGACAGCCGAAACCTTCTTAGCCATACGTTGCTTGCTCCAGGGAGGCGAGCCCCAGCGCCCGACGCGCTAGAGTTTTTCGATCTGCAGGAAGTCCAGCTCCACAGGCGTCTCTCGCCCGAAGAACGAGAGCAGGACCTTGACCTTGCCCTTCTCCGAATTGACCTCGTCCACCACGCCGATGAATTCCGCGAAGGGGCCATCGGTGATGCGGACGCTCTGGCCCTTGGTATAGCCGACTTTAACCCGCGGCGCTTCGGCTTCCATCTGCTTCAGGATCTGCTTCACCTCGTTGTCCTCGAGAGGAACCGGCCGGTTTCCCGAGCCGACGAAACCCGTGACTCCGGGTGTGTTGCGCACGACGTACCAGGAGGCGTCATCCATGACCATGTGGACAAGGATGTAGCCCGGGAAAACCTTGCGCGCCACCGTGCGGCGCTGGCCATCCCGAATCTCGATCTCGTCCTCGGTCGGTACCACGACGCCGAAGATTTTGTCTTTGACGTCCATGGTCTGCACGCGCTGATCGAGGTTCTTCTTGACGCGGTCCTCGTACCCGGAATAGGTATGGATAACGTACCAGCGCGCTCCCGCCGGCCGCGTCTCCTGATCAGGTTT
>JACQEE010000228.1 GCA_016200725.1 Chloroflexota bacterium | reverse complement strand
TGCGCGATGCGATTGGCCGCTCCGCGTATCTTGAATGAACCGGTGCGCTGCAGGTTCTCGGCCTTCAGATAAATCTGAGCCCCCGTCATTTCGCTGAACGTCCTCGAGGGAAGCAACGGCGTATGCCGGACGACCTTGGCGATCGCCTCCTGCGCCTTGCGCAGCTCTTCGAGCGTGGGTTGGAGAGCGGGCATCGTTCGCCTAAACCTTTCGCGCACGGAGCGATTGCGCCAGTCCATAGAGCCGTATTGCGTTCTCCCCCAGCACCTTCCGCTTCGCCTCTATCGTGAGATCTTTCCGCTCGTGAATCAACGCTACCGACCGTGGAAACTTCGCGTCGTGGTGCAGATAGTCCGAAGCGTAGAGCAAGCGGTCGGCGCCGAGCGCGTCGACGACGAGCGGCAGCGTCCGCTCCGTCGGCTCGCAGGCGACGTACACCTGCTCGCTGCGGAAGTAGGCGCTCGGCATGCCGAGCCGCAGCGGCTTGTCGAGGTGCTCGATGGACCGTTGCCCCAACTCCTCGTAGTAGTCGTCGAGGCGGTCCATCCAGAAGAGCGTCCACCCCGCGCCCGACTCCATGAAGGCGACGCGCAATCGGGGGAAGCGGTCGAGTACGCCGCCGCAGACGATAGCCATCGACGCCAGCATGTTCTCGAACGGATCGAGCGGCGCCTTGATGCTGAAGTACGAGGTGAACCGCTCGCCGCCCGGTCCCCGGATCACGGACGAGTTGTGGATGCAGATGGGTACGTTTAACCGTTCCGCCTCAGCCCAGATCGGGTTGAAACGCGGGTCGGCTAGGTTCTGTCCCTGCACGTTCGACGGGAATGCTCCTCCGACGAAGCCGTACTCTTTCACACATCGCCGCAACTCTCGCGCGGCAACCTCCGGCTCCTGCGCTGCCAGCGCGGCGACGCCCTTCAGCCGCTCCGGCTTGTGGCGGCAATAGCCCGCGAGCCACTCGTTGTACGCGCGCGCCATCGCAGTGCCCAGCCGAGCGTCCGGCACCACCGACGCCGCCAGCGCCGCGAAGCCGCCGAACAGCACCGCGACGGCGATCCCCTCGAGGTCCATGTCGCGCAGCCGCCTCGCCGGGTCCCACATCCCCTCGCGTCCCGGCAGCGATATCCACTCGAACCACGAACCTTCGTCGCGCACCCACGGCACCGGCGTCCACGGCCCGGTGTACACCTGCCCGCCTGCGAGAATCCCGCCGACCTCCGGCGACATGCGTCGCGGCGCGAATGGCAATAGTTCAGGCGGCAACGCCTTCGCCCATTCGATGCGTTCGGATACATGCCCGTCCGCGTCTACGACTCGCGAACTCTGTCTTTTGTCGCGCTTTGCCACGTTGGTTAGTCCTTTTCTTGGCGCCCTCACGAGACGGGCAGGCTCGTCTCAGCCAGGATCCTTCCGTCTACCGTGAAGCGGCCGTCGCATCAGGTACACAAGCGTCGCTACGACTACGGGTAATGCGAACATCACGACACCTAGCCAGAACAGGGCAAGCCATAGCGCGCGGTGCTCGGACTCGAAGCCGGGGATATACGCAGGGTAGGCCGCCGTGGTACTTAGAGAACTCCCGGCTAGCAGGGAAACGAACATCGCCAGTGCCCGCCAGCCGGTCTTGCTTCCCCCTGCCATGCGTTGCGGTTCCTTGTCCAGGCCCATTCACTGCTTCCCCTGCTTCTCGCCTCGCAAGCCTAACTGCGCCGTCAATCCTGTGACCCGCGCCTCTTCCCATGACCCTTGACCCTCGACCCTCTCCCTCGGCCATAATGGCCGCGACCCTCACACCAGGAGCCTGCCATGGCCGACCGCCCATCTGACGAAATGCAGGGCAAGATTACTCCCGATGGCGTCGCCCGCATGCGCGCACGCATCGGCATCCTCATTCCCGAGCCGAAGCCCTTCAACAGCATCGCCGCCGAGGACACGATTCGCCACCACGCGCACTCGTATGGCGATGACAACCCGCTGTGGTCGAAGCCCGAGTATGCAGCGACGACTCGCTGGGGCCAGGTCATCGGCGCGCCCGGCTACGTCGGCACGATGGGCGTCAACCTCGCGAAGCCCATCCCTCCCGAGGTTCGCAAGCCGGGCGAAGGCGCGCTGCGCGGCGTCCCCAACTACCTCTCGGGCGCCGAGTGGACATGGGTGCGCCCCGTCTTCCCCGGCGATAAGGTCTTCAAGCGCTACTACCTCTCGAACGTCGAAGAGAAGCGCAGCGAGTTCGGCGGCGGCAAGGCCGTCGTCGTGCACCACAAGCACGAGTGGAGCAACCATCGCAACGAACTCGTCGCCACGCAGCACAATTACTTCTTCCACGTCGAGCGCGAGGCGTCAGAGAAGAAGGGCAAGTACGCCGACATTCCCGCGCCCAAGTACACCGACGAGGAACTCGCCAAGATCGACGAGGCCTATGCCGCCGAGACCATCCAGGGCGCGAAGCCTCGCTACTGGGAAGACGTGCAGGTCGGCGACCTGCTGCCGCCCATCGTGCGCGGCCCGCTCACCGTCACCGACGTGATCCTCTGGCACGCGGGCCGAGGCTTCGGCGCGATGTTCGGCGTCGCCGCGCTCAAGATGGGCTACAAGAACCGCAAGCGCGTCCCGGCCTTCTACACGCGCAACGAGTACAACGCCTGGGACTGCGCCCAGCGCGTCCATTGGGACAACCTCCGCGCCAACAAGGTCGGCAACCCGCGCGCCTATGACTACGGCAACATGCGCACCCACTGGATGAACAACCTGGTCACCAACTGGATGGGCGACGAGGGTTGGCTCTTCAAGCACTCCGACCAGATACGTCGCTTCAACTTCATGGGCGACACCTCCTGGGTGCGCGGCAAGGTCGTCGCCAAGCGCCACGAGGGCAAGCGCTGCTTCGTCGACCTCGAACTCTGGATCGAGAACCAGCGCGGCGAGACGAGCGCTCCCGGCCAGGCGACCGTCATCCTTCCCTCGCGCCAGCACGGCCCTGTCGTCCTCCCTGGCGACACCGGCGACTGGTCGCCCAGCGTCCTCGAGAGCGAGTGGAAGGTGAAGGCGGAGTGAGGAGCAAGTCCTCAATTCGGAGGAGAGTATGATTGCCAGGAGAAATAGTGCTCGAGGGGTCCGAATGAAAAAAGAATTTACGGTCGTGATAGAACGCGATCCAGAGAGTGGCTGGCTAGTCGGCGAAGTGGTTGAACTGCCTGGCTGTTACAGTCAGGCGCCTGACCTTCCTCGTTTAGAGAGGAATATCCGTGAGGCGATCAAAGCCTACTGGCAAACCTCCGGCAAGAAAGGTCGCCTGCCCGACTTCGTGGGGACGTGGCGTGTCGAGGTTGCGGTGTGACCCGTCTCCGGCTAGTCGCGTATCGGGACTTGCGGAAGATTGCTGAAGCCACTGGTTACG
>JACQEE010000215.1 GCA_016200725.1 Chloroflexota bacterium | reverse complement strand
GCCCTCGTTCGATATCGTTTCACGCACCAACCTCGCCGAAGTGGACAACGCGCTGCAAGGCGTGAAGCGCGAGATCCGCGAGCGCTACGACTTCAAGGACAGCAAGTCTTCTATCGAGCGCCTCGAGCAGGAGATCACGCTCGTCGCCGACGACGACTATAAACTGCGCCAGATCCAGGAGTTGCTCGCCAAGTACCTCGTCCGTCGCAGCGTCGACCCCGCCGCGCTCGACTTCAAACAGGCCCAGCCCGCGAGCGGCGGCACGATCAAGCAGGTCGTCGGCATCAAGCAGGGCATCCCCCAGGAGATGGCCAAGCGCATCGTCAAGGACATCAAGGACAGTGGTCTCAAAGTCCAGGCTTCCATCCAGGGCGAGGACGTGCGTGTCAGCGGCAAGAAGCGCGACGACCTTCAGACCGTGAGCGCTCGCGTCCGTCAGATGAAGGCCGACCAGCCGTTCCAGTACGTGAACTTCAGAGAGTAGTCACTGGCAGCGCATGGTGACGACGGCCCATTGCAGCGTTGCTTGCGGTTATCGTGCTTCAGGCTCAGGCGTTGGCAACACGAACGCGGGCGTCTGTAAGGGCTGTAGCGTAGTCATCGCCCATGTTCCTTACGAATGGCCTCGATGCTTTCCCGTCTGGCTTTCATTTGCTTGGGCATGATGAGCGAATAGTTCTGGAGCCACTTTACGAACTCCAGCAGCTCTGTAGAGTCGTCTTCCTCGCCCCACCAGCCACCGTATTCCTCTCCGTGCACTGCAAGGATGGCTTGGAGGTTGGCAGTAGAGGCCCATTCACCGATCTGTTTGGTCAACCGTCCGCAGTCCACCAACGCCTTGATTCGATCGGCAAGTCCTGGCTTCTTAGCATCAGGCTTATAAAGCCCTTCATCACGTTCAAGGTGCGCCAAGGTTTCAGACAGGCTCCGGCGTAGGGTGTCACAGCATGGATTCCAGTGACCTGAAGCGTAGAGGTCTAATGCGCCCTGAAATGACCGCCTGACATCGTCTTCTAGCATCGGGTCGGCGAGTATTCGTCCTGGCGGGAATTGGACTCGCTCTTGGTTATCAACGAACTCCTTATAGACGATGCCATTACAATTCTCGTGACTACACTTGGCCAGCATTACGTACCCGATTGACGCCCCCCGCTCACGCCCTCCGGTTGATGCGAAGCGCGATTGACTGAGGTTGTGGACAACGTCAAAGTTCGTATCTCGCTTGCAATACGGACACTTCCCGCTTGGCATAGGTTCTCCCCCTACCCTTGGCAGTAGTGGGTATTCTATCTCCCAGCCGCCCGGCGTCCTAATCACGCCTCACCTCCTGTTGGGGCGAGTGGGAAATATGAATAAGGCTCATTTGAATGCCTCGAGCCTCTCCTGATATACTTCCCCTGTCCCCTTCAGGCGCATTCCCTATGGTCACCACAACGAAACCAGCCGTTGAATACGAGGCCGTGATCGGTCTCGAAGTCCACGCCCAGGTGCTCTCGCGCAGCAAGATGTTCTGCGGCTGTGGCGCTGACTACCAGGTCGCCGAGCCCAACCACCGCGTCTGCCCGGTGTGCATGGGCATGCCCGGCGTGCTGCCGGTGATCAACAAGGTCGCCGTCGAGGCGACGATCCTCACTGGCCTCGCGCTCAACTGCACCATCAACGAGCACGCCAAGTTCGACCGGAAGAACTACCCCTACCCTGACCTCGTCAAGGGCTACCAGATCTCGCAATACGATAGGCCCATCGCCTCGAAGGGCTGGCTGGAGATCGAGGTCGATGGCGTGCGGAAGCGGCCCGGCATCACCCGTGTGCACCTCGAGGAGGACACGGCCAAGTTGATGCACCGCACCGATCCTACGGGCGAGTCATACACGCTCGAAGACCTCAATCGCTCGGGCACGCCGCTGATGGAGATCGTGGGCGAGCCGGACCTGCGCTCACCGGAGGAGGCACGCCTCTACCTCACGAAGTTGCGCGCCATCCTCCAGTATCTCGGCGTCAGCACCGCGAACATGGAAGAGGGTGCGATGCGCTGCGACGCCAACGTCAGCATCCGGCTGAAAGGCTCGGACAAACTGCCGTCCTCCAAGGTCGAAGTCAAGAACATGAACTCGTTCCGCTCCGTCGTTCGAGCGCTCCAGTACGAACTGCAACGCCAGGCCGAGGTGCTCAACTCCGGCGGGCGCGTCGTGCAGGAGACGCGCGGATGGAACGACGCCCGCGGCACGACGGTGAGCCAGCGCAGCAAAGAGCAGGCCCACGACTACCGCTACTTCCCCGAGCCCGACTTGCCCCCGCTCGCCATCGGCCGCGAGTGGGTCGCCGACCTGCGCGCACGACTGCCCGAACTGCCCGAGGCCCGGCAGGCGCGCTACCAGGACCAGTACGGCCTCAGCGCCTACGATGCGCGCCTCCTCACGCAGAGCAAGCCCATGGCCGTGTTCTTCGAGAAGGCCGTCACCCTCAAGGCCGGCGGCGACCAGCAGGCGCGCGCCAAAGCCGTCGCCAACTGGATGCTCGGCGAGATGAGCCGCCTCCTCAATGCTGCCAACCTCGAACTCGACGCCGCGACGGTGAAGATCCGCCCTGAGCACGTCTCCGAGATCGTCGATCTGGTTGAGACCAAGACCGTGAACCAGACGGTCGCCAAGGAGATGTTCGAGCAGGCCTTCAACACGGGCAAGAGCCCGGCGCAACTCGTCAAAGAGCAGGGCAAGACGCAGATCTCATCGGCCGACGAGATGGCCCCTGCCATCGAAGAGGCCATCAAGAACAATCCCAAGGCCGTTCAGGACTACCTGGGCGGCAAGGACACAGCGGTCAAGTTCCTCATGGGCCAGGTGATGAAGGCCACCAAGGGCCGCGCCAACCCGCAAGTCGTCCAGGACCTGCTCACGCAGCGCCTCGCGAAGGAAAAGCGCTAATCGCGCACGCAGCCTCTCCTCGGGATACGGTATAATGGGAATTCGCTGAACGCCTATGGTCGCCACCTTCAACTGGATCCAAATAGTCCTCTCCATCCTCCTGACGATCCTTATCCTGCTTCAGGTGAAGGGGATCGGCAGCGGCTTCTTTGGCCAGGCCTACTCCACCTTCCGGACGCGCCGCGGCCTCGAGCAGACCATGTTCCGCGGCACGATCTTCATCGCCGTCGTCTTCGTCGCCGTCTCCATGACCAGCGCGCGCATCAGGTAGTCCCTCGGTTCTCCCTCCCCTTGTGGGAGCGAGTTAGAGGGAGGGTCCGATGGCCCTGATCACACTCACCACCGACTTCGGCCTCTCCGACGCCTACGTTGCTTCGATGAAGGGCGTCATCCTCGGCATCAACCCCGCCGCGACGATCATCGACATAACCCATCAGGTGCCGCCGCAGGACATCCTCTACGGCGCCTTCGTGCTCGCGACGGCGTGGAAGTCGTTCCCGAAGGACAGCATCCACGTCGCCGTCGTCGACCCCGGTGTCGGCACCGCGCGCAAGGTCGTGGCCGCACGATGGCGTGGCCACACCTTCGTAGGCCCCGATAACGGCCTCCTGGCCCTCGCGCTGACCGAGGCCTTCGAGCAGCGTGGCAAAGCCCGTCTGGCAGGCGATGCGGTCGCTCATGAACTGACTAACTCGCGCTACCATTGCGAGCCGGTCAGCCCCACGTTCCACGGCCGCGACATCTTCGCCCCGGCCGCCGCTCACCTATCGCGTGGCGTGTCGCTGGCGAAGATGGGGCCGCGGCTGCGGTCGCTGCAACAACTGGCGACCGTGTCGCCGCCCGCGATGAGCCGGAAAGGGGTCATTCGAGGCAGCGTGGCCCACATCGACATCTACGGCAATTGCATCACGAACATCGCGCAGGACGAGTGGAAGATGGAGAACGTTCGCGCAGCCGGGCGAGTGCTCGCGCTGCAGCGCACCTTTGGCGACGCCGACGGCCCACTCGCTTACTGGGGTTCGTACGGTTACCTCGAGATCGCCGTGCCCAACGGCCACGCGGCGCGCGAACTCGGGCTCAAGCGCGGCGACGAGGTGAAAGCGAGGGGCTACAGGAAGAGGCCGTCGTAAGCGTCCTGCGGCAATCCGGAGACGTCGTGGACGAAGTGGAAATCGAAGCCCGCCTGGTTCGCGAAGTACTTGTCCATCTCCGTGTCGCCGATGTGGACGAGCCGCTTCGCCCCGTGGAACTTTTCCTTGATCTCGGTCAGGCGGTGCTTCAGGCTGACGAAGTCCACCTCGACCTGATGCTCTCTCCACAACTCGATCTGGTTGCTGATCGGCCGGTCGGAAGCGCTGCCCACGATGTAGCCCATCGCCTTGGCCTTGCGCACGAGATCGGGAGTGATGGTACCAGGGGGCGAGCCAAAGACCATGGTACCGTCTATGTCGAAGGATATGAGCGTCATAGTACGGTCCTAACTGACACCTGCATTGTGACACGCCGCACAACAGGCGTCAACGACCCTTGCAGGGCATCCCGCTGCCCGAACGGCGGCAACTTCGTCGGCGTCATGGACGACGTGCGCATCTACAGCCGCGCACTGTCCTCGACCGAGATTTCGACCGTCTACAACAGCGGCCTCGTCGGCTACTGGCAGATGAGCGAAGGGACCGGCACGACCACCGCCGATGCCAGCGGCAACGGCAACACCGGCACGCTGACGAACGGTCCGACCTGGGTGACCGGCAGAACAGGGCAGGGGATCAACTTCGACGGCTCGAACGACTACGTCTCCCTCTGCACGCCCTCGGCCCTGAACTTCGGCACGGGCGACTTCACCATCAGCGCGTGGATCAAGACCACCGGCAACACGACCGGCAGTGAAAATCACATCCTCGCCAAGCGCAACGGCAACGGCTACTACCTCACGGTGGGCAACAGCGCAGGCGCCGGCAATGTGGGCCAACTGTCCTTCTACGGCGAAGGCGCCAACGACTACGGCAACTTCCGCGTCACCTCGCCCACGGTCAACGACGGCGCATGGCATCAGGTCGCGGTGGTGCGCACCAGCAGCGAGGTGCGTCTGTACATCGACGGCATCCGCCGTCTCACCGGCAGCAAGAGTTACGGCGACCTCAGCAACTCCGGCGCGACGGCCTACCTGGGGACTGAGGATGCCGCGAGCAGCTTCTTCAAAGGCGCGATGGACGAAGTCCTCGTCTACAACCGCGCCCTCACCGACAACGAGGTCAACCTGCTTGCCCGCGACGGCTCAGTCCCCAGCACGATTGGCACTGTCTCGACGTATCTATATGACGATGCTGGCAGCCGCGTGAAGAAGACGGAGGGCGGCGAGACGACAGTCTACGTCAATCAGTATTACGAGAAGAACCTCACCACCGGCGACGTGACACTGTACTATTACCTTGGCGGGCGGCTCGCGGCGAAGAAGAACAACAGCGGCCTGCAGTACATCAGCCAAGACCAACTGGATAGCACTAGCCTCATCACGGACTCGAGCGGGAATTCCGTTGCGACAAGCGTCTACTACCCATACGGTGGGACCAGGGCCACGACGGGCACCCTGGGAACAGATATCAGATTCACTGGCCAGCGGCTGGACGGTAGCACAGGACTGTACTTCTTCGGCGCGCGCTATTACGACCCGTCAATTGGCCGCTTTGTCAGTCCCGACTCGATCATTCCCAACGTCTTCAACTCGCAGACGCTGAACCGCTACACCTACTGCGACGACGACCCTCTCAACTGCATTGACCCGGACGGACATTTCGGTGTCAAGAGCTTCTTCAAACATGTTGGAACGGTTGCAAAGGTCACGGCTATCGTTGTGGGAGTGGCCGCAGTCGTCGTACTGGCGGCTCCAATAGTGCTCCCCGCTTTGGCGCTTGTCGCACCGTCTGTTGCCCTCCCACTTGCAGCAGGAGCGGCTGTTCTCCAAGCACCAGTTACAACCGCGGTCGGTTTGGGACTCGCGACATACGTTCTCGGCAATGGAGTCAGCAACATAGCGAACGGGAACCCCAACCCGCTTGCTGGTTTGTCTGTCACCGATGCGTTCCAGTCCATTGGAACGGCCGCTGCGACGGTGGGGGTGGCAGAGGCTGCGACACAATTCTCCTCATCAGTCGGCAAGACTATCGTCAGCGCCGTTGTGAGTCGTGTAGCCAACGCTGATGCGAATCTGCTGATCGATGTGTCGCAAGGGAAAGCTGATCTTAACGCTCAGAGTCTTGGCGCGGCGAATGCCTTCGGCTTCACGAATGGGGCTCTCAACGGACTGGGTAAACTCGTCGGTGACGGCGATTCCGCTATCCTAAACTTTTTCGGGAATGTTTTCTCAGATTCGGGTGAGGCCAGCGGGCTGTTGCCTCAAGCGGTACCGGCCTCTCCAGGTCCGTCTCCTACGGACAAGAAGCGACTGTATAGTGACTTCGATGCCTTTGCGCAAGGCATCTATTACTAAAGAGGGCAATCGTTGAACGCGACTTGGACTGGCACAGCCTATTGGCAATATCCTATCCTTGGCCTGGCAACGAGTTTCTTTCCGATCTGGTTTTGGGCTCAATCCAGGGTCATCATCGCCGAGCAAGTCAAAAATAAACGTGTGCCCTGGTCCATGAAAGCGATGGTGTTTGCGGGCTGGAGACGTGCCCGAAAGAGGTTTCCGCCAGACGCTCCATTGCGCCGCGCTGTACCACTCGACGCAAGTCTCTATGCCTTTATGACAGCCGCTTGTGTTATCTCATTCTTCGCATTTTTTGAATCAGTCCTGTGGGGACAATATCTCAGGGGATCATTTTCACTCAAGCACGCCCTCACCATCGAACTCGCCTTGTTCGCACCGTTTCTTGCGGCTGTCGGCATCTTCGTATGGCGGTTTGAACGATACCTGAATCGCCTTCCGAAGCGGTTGTACAAAGAGCGGTGGCTAGAGTAACAAATCGTTACGGCGACCTCAGCAACTCCGGCGCGACGGCGTATCTGGGAACGGAGTCGGGCAGCGACAACCTGTTCAAGGGGCGCTGGACGAAATCCTCGTCTACAACCGCGCGCTCACCGACAACGAGGTCAACCTCCTCGCCCGCG
>JACQEE010000243.1 GCA_016200725.1 Chloroflexota bacterium | reverse complement strand
GGAAAAGAGAGGCGCCCATCCCCGTGTCCTCCCCCCCTTGACACGTAGTGTATGCTAACATAGTAGATTAGTAGTCTTCCCTTCCGACGTGAGTCCCACTGCGCCCCTGTGCCATCTCCCCCTTTTTACAGAATGTATATTGAAATTGAGAGGGAGAACTATCCCCTTCGCAACGCCTGACCGCGCCTCGCGGCCAGCGTAGACCCTGCACTTCTTCTGTAGGGGCGCATTTAAAATGCGCCCGCGCCCCCGTCGGGGCGCCCGCCCCTCCTCCCCTTCCCTCCAAGGGAAGGGGCAGGGGTTAGGTTCCAGCCCGCCACCACGGCGGGCTTTTTTGTTGCCTTGAAAGGAGCACCCGTCATGTCCCGTGAACACTCCGGCCTCGCCCGCGGTCGCGGCGGCCGCCAGCAGCGCGACTTCCTCCAAGCCTATGCCCGCCGCGGCACCGTCGGCACCGCCCTCGGAGAACTCGGCCTCAGCCGCCGTCGCCTCCGCAAGTGGTACGACAACACCCCTGCCATCCACGAGTGGCTTCAGGACATCGACGCCGATCTCAACGATTCCCTCCTCCAGCCCCTCTTTGACGAAGTGCTCCCCGGAGAGAAGGGCGGAAAACGCACCCGAAAGCGCGCGTCCAAATCTGACACCCGCAAGTACCTATTGGCCCGTTATGAGCGCCTAATGGCCCGGCAATCGCGCCGTAATGGGTCCGTAAAGGTGCCATTAGACAGATTCATTACCGGCGCGAACGGAGAGGTTAGCCTTCTCCCCGAACCCACCGACGCCCAACTCGCCCGCTGGCGCAACGACCCCGTCGCCTTCTTCCGCGAAGCCCTCGACTGGCACCCCTGGTCCAAGCAAATCGAAATCGCGAACGCGGTGCGAGATGCTATCCACGGCGGAGCATCTTCTGTAGGGGCGGATTTCAAATCCGCCCGCAACGCTGCGCCTGAAACCAGCGCCACGCCAACCGGCGAATCGCCTGTCGTCCGCCCTCCTCGCCGCATTGCCGTACGCGCCGCCAACGGCGTCGGCAAGACCGCCGTCGCCGCACGCATCATGCTCTGGATCACGCGCTGCTTCCCTCGCAGCATCGTCATCACCACCGCCCCGACCCAGCGGCAGGTCGACGACCTCCTTTGGCGAGAGAGCCGCGCCGCCTACCGATCGGTGAAGGTCTCCCTTGGCGGCCAGTTCTACGAAACGTCGCACTGGAACCTCGCGCCCAACTGGTACGCGAAAGGCGTCAGCACCGAGCGCACCAACGCCGAGAAACTGCAGGGCTACCACGCGCCCCTCATCGTGTTCATCGTCGACGAGGCCAGCGGCGTCCCCGGAGCACACTGGGAGGCGATGAAAGGTTCGCTCCTCGCGGGCAACGCCGTGCTCCTCGCCATCGGTAACCCCATCCGCTCCTCCGGCGAGTTCTACGACGCCTTCCACAGCAAGCGCGAACTCTGGTCCACGCTCCACGTCTCCGCCTTCGACGTCCCCGGCATCGCCGAAGGCTCGACCGAAAACCCGATCAGTGCCCTCCCGGCCCACGCCGCCCTCGACGAAGCGAAGGCTGACTGGAGCGAGGAGAGCCCGCTCTACCAGGTCCGCATCCTCGGTGCCTTCGCCAAACAGGCGTCCAGCCAGCTGATCAGCCTCGACTGGGTCGAAGCCGCCGTTGCCCGCTGGGTCAACCCCGTTCGTGGTGAGCCTGTCGAACCACGGCGCGCCCCCACCGGCGTCGGCGCGCTGCCCCACGACACGCCCTGCCTCGGCGTCGATGTCGCCCGCAGCGGCGCCGACGAGACCGCCGTCGCGCTCCTCATTGGCGACCGCCTCGAACGTGTCGAGGCATGGGTCGGCCAGGACACCATGAAGACCTGCGCCGTTGTCCAGCGCTACAAGGCCGAGTTCCCGAAACTGACCATCGCCATCGACGACGGTGGTGTCGGCGGCGGCGTAGTCGACCGCCTCCGCGAACTGAACGTCTCGATGCGCGCTGTGAAATTCGGCGCTGCGCCCGATGGCCGCAAAGCGGTGCACTTCGCGAATAAACTCTCCGAACTTTACTGGGTGCTCCGAGAGCGCCTGCGCGAAGGCAACCTCGCTCTGCCCAACGACGGCAAGTTGCTCGCGCAACTCACGCAGATCGAGTTCGAGCAGGAGTCCGACCGCGCGATCCGTGTGCACAAGCGAGGCCTCAAAGACGACCGTCGCAGCCCCGACCGCGCCGACGCCTTCGTCCTCGCCGTCGAGGCGCAGCACTTCGCCACGCGCGGCGTTGGGATATGGCTCTAGGCCTACCGCGCGAGGCGGCGGAGCGTGGCGAGGGCGCTGGGGACAGTGGGGTTGAGGACGGGCAGTCGGGAGGCGGCCGCCGCTTTGCACAGGGTCTCGTCGCTGCAGACGAAGACGCGGTCGCGAATTGTGGCGGGCAGAGCGACGGCCGTCGCGAGGTGGATGGCGTCGGGGGCGCGAAGAGCGAAGCGGATGGTAGCAGCGATGGCGTCAGCCATCACGGACTCGGTGATAGGCTCGATGGTCAGACGATCAACGTCGGTCCAGAGTATCCGCAGCACGCGGCCGTATTCTTCGGTGGTCAAGACCCGGCCTCGATAAAGCCTGGTCACCACAGAAACTGATTCGGTGATGGTCAGCGATGAAGTGAAAAGGCCGGCTCGAGGCGAGAGACCGAAAAGGGAACGGACGACGTCGCTGCCGGATTCGACACGATACCTCTTGAGCAGCGCGGAGGATTCAAGATAGAACGAGGGCAATGGTTACTCGCCGTTCCGCATCTTCTCTAGTTCTTCGGTTAGCGAACGGTAGCCCAACGCCCTGTCCATCATCCGTTGGAGTTCTTCTATGCTCTCTGTAGGCGGGCCGTACTTGCGCTGCATCTTGCGAATGAAGGCGCGCATCTCGGGGCTGGTTTCAGGTTTCACCAGGTGCCTGCGGGTGAGCGGTTTGCGTAATTTCTGTTGGGCCATAGCGTGCTTATTGTAGCGCAGAGGGACGGGCGAGCGCCGCTCGCCCCTACG
>JACQEE010000206.1 GCA_016200725.1 Chloroflexota bacterium | reverse complement strand
GTCCGACGCCCATCGACGACGTGATGCCAAGTTTGCAGGAGTCGGTACCGGGGCAGGTGACGACGTCGGTGATCTCGTTCACCTTGGGCTCAGCGAGGTTGATGGCCTTGAGCGCCTTCCACAGGTCCTCGACCTTGTCCTCTGGCACCCAGCGGAAGACGATGTTCTGTTGCGCGGTGAAGCGGGCGCGGCCGCCGGCGTACTGATTCGCGATCTTGCCGAGGCCGCGGAACTGCACCGGGCTGAGGTCGCCCTGCACGACGGTCACGTTGACGACCTTGTAGCCCTTCTGGCGCTGGTCCTCGACGTTCGTGCTTGCCCAGACACCGAACTCGATAGGCGCATTGCCATTCGAGCGATGGCCGTTCGTCGAGACCTTTGGCGCGTCGGCGGACTCGTTGTCCGTCCACAGGTACGGCGTGGGGTCGAACGACCGCTTCGCCCAGTCGTTCTTCAACTCCTCCTCGACCAACTTGCGGAATGCGTCGATGCCGAGGCGGTTGACGGTGAACTTGATGCGCGCCTTCGCGCGGTTCTTCCGTTCGATGTCCTGCACGTTGAAGACGCGGAAGACCGCCTCGCAGATGCGGAGGTAGTCCTCGACGGGCACGAACTCGTAGAGCGTGGGCGCGATGCGCGGCATGATGGAGGTGCCGCCGCCAACTACGATCTTGAAGCCCTTGCGGCCGTCCTTGATCTTGGGGATGAACCCCAGGTCGTGGATGGCGGTGATGGCGCAGTCGCTCTCGCAGCCGGAGAAGGCCGTCTTGACCTTGCGCGGCATCAACTGCGTGTAGGGGTGGCGGACGAAAAAGCGGGCGTAGGCGCCGAGGTACGGCGTGGGGTCGAAGATCTCGCCGGGGCAGACGCCGGCGCGCGGGCAGCCGGTGACGTTGCGGATGGTGTTGCCGCAGGCCTCGCGCGTCGTCAGGCCGGTCTCGCCGAGGATGCGCAGGACTTCGAGCGCCGATTCGAGTTTGACGTGATGGTACTGGATGTTCTCGCGGGTGGTGATGTGGCCCTTCTTCAGAGGGGCGTACTCTTCCGCGACCCTGCCCAGCGCCTCGAGTTGCTCAGCGGTGACGCCGCCGAAGGGACACTTCACGCGGATCATCTGCACGTCAGCCTGGCGCTGGCCGTAGACGCCCTGCTTCAGGCGCATCCCGATGAACTGCGCCTCGGATAGTTCACCGCTGCGGAACCGCTTCACTTCGGCCTGGAGGGTATCGATCTCCTCAGGCAGATAGGGGACTACGCCCTTTGCCCTCTTCTCTTTTGTGGTGGTCATCACAGGCCTCCTTCGCTGGCAACAACAACGATGGACTTAGCCGCACTCGAGGCGAACTGTTAGTATACCTGTGCTATTTGGGACGGGCAAGCGCGACAGATTCAGAAGGTCGCCGGTAGCCAGTGGTCACGAAATCTGGGCGCCCCTTTTGAGGATCTGCCAGCCGATCCAGACGACCGCGACGATGTAGATAACGAAGGCGAGCAGGAAAAAGAGGCCGCTGAGTGCGTCCGGCATGAATGGTAGCGCTTCGCGGAGGAGCCATGCGATGCCGATCACAGCGGCGATGCTGAACGCCGAGAAGGCCAGCGCCGCGACGACCCAGCCTATCGACGCCAGAAAGTGTACGAACTGGCGGAACATGACCTCAGTTTACTACAGGACTGGCACGGGCCTTGCACGTCTCTGCAATCTGGAGCAAGGTAATCTGCGTGCTATACTCGCCAGCGCCCGCCAACCACCCTCCCTCTCCCGTCTGCGAGTCCCAGGCGAAGCCCTGAGCGAAGTCGAAGGGACCCCTGGCGAAGCTAGGGCGGTGAGGGGCCGGAGGTCGCCCGCGTGAAGGTCTTTACCCATATTTCGACCGCGGCTAGCATCCGTCCGAAGGACGTCGCCGACCGGGCGGTGCTCGCCGAGGAAATGGGCTACGACGGCGTGACGGTCGGCGAGACGGCGCACGACCCCTTCCTGCCGCTGACCCTCGCCGCTGAGCACACCACGCGCATCACGCTGGGCACCGCCGTAGCGATCGCCTTCCCCCGCAGCCCGATGATTGTGGCACAGACGTCGTGGGACCTGCAGGCGCTCTCGAACGGGCGCTTCGAACTCGGCCTCGGCACGCAGGTGAAAGGCCACAACGAGCGGCGCTTCAGCACGCCGTGGGTGCCGCCGATCCCTCGTATGCGCGAGTACGTCCAAGCGTTGCGAGCGATCTGGGACACCTGGCAGAACGGCACCAAACTCAACTATCGCGGCCAGCACTACAACTTCACGCTCATGACGCCGATGTTCAACCCCGGGCCACTCAAGCACCCCCGGCCGCCCGTCCTGCTTGCCGCGGTCACGCCCGCGATGGGCCGCCTCGCCGGCGAGGTAGCCGACGGCGTGCTGCTCCACCCGCTCTGCACGCCGAAGTACCTGCGCGAGGTGATGTGGCCGGCCTTCCGCGAGGGCGCCGCGCGGTCGGGCCGCTCGCTCGATACCTTCCAGGTCAACTGCGAGAACTTCGTCATCACCGGCAAGACAGCGGCGGAGATGCGCGAGCGCAAAGAGGCCGTCCGCAAGCAACTTTCCTTTTACGCCTCGACGCGCACCTATCGGCCTGTCATGGACACTCACGGTTGGGGCGAGACGGCTGGCCAGTTGTTCCAGATGTCGCTCGGCGGCCAGACCGGCGGCGGCGAGGGCGTCTGGCAGCAGATGTCCAGCCTGCTGACCGACGAAATGCTGAACGAGTTCGCGGTGATCGGAACGCACGACGAGGTGGTCGGCAAAATCAAGGAACGGTTCAAGGGACTCATCACACGCATGGCCCTGCCGGTGCCGACTACAAATGCCGATGACCGCGCCCTTGTGCAGCGCATGGTTCGTGAGTTGCAGGGGTAGTCATGGCAAAGAAACCAGTCCACTTCTCCGTCGGCCTCTTCCCATACGACCGCTGGGGCGGCATCAAGCCCATCGCCGACGCTGCCAAGCACGCCGACGACCTCGGCTTCTACGGCCTCACCTTCCCCGAGCATATCGTGATGCCGGTGCGCCCCGACGTGCCGCCCGTGAGCGTCATGTGGTACGACAATTTTGTCCTTGCAAGCCACGTGGCGACGCTGACGAAGCGCATCCGCCTCATCTTCAACGTGATGGTGATTCCCTATCGCAACCCGGTGGTCGCCGCGAAGTTGATCTCCACGCTCGACCAGGTCTCCAACGGGCGACTGACCGTCGGCGTCGGCGCGGGCTGGCTGCGCGGCGAGTTTCGCGTCCTCGGCGTCAACGCCGAAGAGCGCGGGCCGCTCACCGACGAGTATCTACGCGCGATGAAGGTGCTGTGGACGGAGGCGAACCCCGAGTTCCGCGGCAAGTACGTCTCGTTCTCGCGCTTTGCCTTCGAGCCGAAGTGCGTCCAGAAGCCGCACGTGCGCCTGTGGATGGGCGGCAGCGGCAAGGCGCCCATGCGCCGCGTGATCGAGATCGGCGACGGCTGGGCGCCCATGACCGGCGACCTCCCCGACCTCAAGCGTGACATCTCGCTCATCAAGGAACGCGCCATCGCCGCCGGCCGCGACCCCGAGGCGCTCGACTTCTCGTACAGCCTGGTCGTCG
>JACQEE010000231.1 GCA_016200725.1 Chloroflexota bacterium | reverse complement strand
GACGCTGGCAGCGACGCCGCCAACATCAGCACCGTCGCGACGCGTCGCGACGGCAAGTACATCCTCAACGGCTCGAAGGTCTTCATCACCAACGGCGACACCGCCGACACACTGCTCGTCTTCGCCACCCTCGACCGCGCGCAGCGCCACAAGGGCGTCGTCGTGCTCATCGTCGAGAAGGGCGCACCTGGACTCGAGCAGCGCAAGCAGCACGACAAACTCGGCATGCGCTCCTCCGGCACCGCGGAGGTCGTCTTTCGCGATACACCCGTGCCAGCCGAGAACGTCGTCACACCTGCGCCAGACGGCTTTAAGACGGCGATGCAGATCCTCGACGGCAGCCGCCCCATCATTGGCGCGCAGGCCGTCGGCATCGCGCAGGGCGCTCTCGACCTTGCGTTGCGACACGTGCGGCAGCGCAAGCAGTTCGGCCAAGCCATCGCCGACTTTCAGGGCGTCCAGTGGATGCTCGCCGACATGGCCACGAAGATCGACGCCTCTCGACTGTTGGTCTACCGCGCTGCAAGCCTCCGCGACCAAGGCCTGCCATTTTCCAAAGAGGCCTCGATGGCGAAACTCTTCGCCAGCGAGACGGCGATGTATGTGGCAACGCAGGCCCTGCAACTGCACGGCGGCTCCGGCTACTTCAAGGACAGTCCTATCGAGCGCTACTTTCGCGACGCCAAGGTGACTGAGATTTACGAAGGCACCTCGCGCGACAGGGCAATCGCCTCCTCGGGATCTTCCAGACCTGGCGCGCGAACCAATTGCAGGTGTTCTGGGAACTCGATGACAACGCAGCGCTCGACCGCATGGACGCGGCGTACAAGACCGATCCGCAGTTCGTCGAGTTCCGCGAGGCGGCGACGCCCTCGCTCACGACGTGGTACTCGCGGCGTCTCGGGGCGACCAAGTTCACGCCGACGCTGGCGACGATCAAGAAAGAGAAGATCAAGGGCGAACTCTACCTACTTGCCGTGATCCCATTCGTTCCCGACAAACTCAACGAATATTTGGAACTCTTTCCACAGTTCGGCCTCAAGTACGAGGAGCGCTACGGCCTCAAGACCGTCGGCTACTGGATCGGCGGCGGTGGCCAGCCCTACGAGAGCCAGGCCTTTACGTGCACGCAACTCTGCGCCGGCGGCGACTGGAAGTACTGGCAGAAGTTCAGCGAGGAACGCGGCAAGGACCCCGAGGTACAGGCCTGGATGAAGCGCTCGTACGCCTACCGTACGCACCACATCGCTCAATACCTCGTGCCTGCATATCTGCCGTACTGACCGACCGAGGAGCCCCACCCCAGATTCCGAGGCGTCCTCGCCTCGGAATGACGAGGGAAGGAACGCCATGCCCATCACGAGCGCCAACGCCAAAGATGCATCCTGGCTGGTCTACGACCGGCCGGATATGCGTGAAGGCGATCGTAACAAGGTCTTCATCAAGCGCGTTATGCACCCGGCGCCGCGCGCCTACCACGTCTGGTACGAACCCGGCTATGTCTACCCGCGCCACTCGCACCCCGTCGACGAAATCTTCTACGTGCTGCGCGGCGAGTTCGCCATCAACGGCCACCACCTGCTTGAGGGGTCGCTGCTCTTCGTGCCGAAGAACACGCAGTACGGCCCCGAGTACACCGGCTCCGATGGCGTCCTCTTCGTGCGTGTCGAGTTGTGGGACACCGAGGCTGGGCCTCCGGGCGTCCAGGCGGCGACGGGCAACCTCAAGCCGTGGGCCGGCGGCGTAACGAAGGACGGCCTGCCGAACGTGAAGTCCTCCGTCCGTGGTTCGACAAGCTCACCACGAACGGAACTCAAGGCCGAAGGCACGCGCAGCGTGTCGGCCCACGACCAGCAGTGGCGCGCCACGATCGGCAAGTTGCCCGATGGTCGCGAGGAGACGGTGATCTGCAGCCGCTCGCTGATGGCGCCCTTCCCCAGCGTGAACCAGGTGCTGCATCGCGTGGGCTTCCAGCAGCCGATGCACCAGCACGGCGTCGACGAGTGCTTCATCTTCCTGCGCGGCGAACTCCAGGCCGGCGAGCACCGCCTCACGCCGGGGTCGGTCTACTTCGTGCCGAAGAACCACCCCTATGGGCCTTTCAACTGCGGCCCCGAGCACGCGGTCTACCTGCGCATCGTGCTGCAGGACTCGTCGGCGGCTCGCGAGCGCGTCACGATGGCGAGGATGCCGGAGCCGTGGACAGGGCCGCTCACCCGCGACGGCCTGCCCCAGTTGTCGCCACTCTAGCCCACACCCATCCGCCCTTCGACAGGCTCAGGGCGAACGGAGTCCTATTTCTTAGCCTTCGCCACCACCTGCGGCTGCGCCTTCTTCTTGAAGTGCGGCATCACGCCTTCGGCGAAGAGTTTGAGGCGGCGCTTGTTCTCTTCCATGCTCACCTGCGGCGCGTGGCCGAGCGTGAAGAGGATGTGGCGGAAGCCCATCTCCTCGAGGTTCTTGACCGTCTGCACGATGCGGTCGGGCGTGCCGGCGAGCCACATGCGCTCCCAGAAGAACTCGGTGGTCAACTCCTGGTTCTTGCCAAGGTAACGGTCCTTCCAGAAGTAGTAGCCCGCCGCGAATTCGCCCGTCTTTTCGATGGGCGCGCTCTGCAGGTTGATGAGGTTCGTGTCGCGCTGCGACATGTGCGCCTTCTCGGCGATGTCCCACGCTTCCTTGTGCGTCTCGCCGATGACAAGGCCGCGCAGGGTGCCGAAGTTGGGGTCGGAGACATCGTGGCCGTTCTCGGCGGCGAGGCGCTTCCACTCGTCGGAGGCGCGCTTGCAGCGACCGAACGTGGCCAGCGGGTCGGTGATGAAGGGAATGCCCTTCTTCGCGTAGTGGCCGATCGTCTCCGGGCTGACGGAGGCCGTCCAGATGGGCGGGTGCGGCTTCTGGATGGGCTTTGGCAGCACGTTGAGGTTCTCGAATTGCGTCCACTTACCCTTGTAGGAAAAGTGGTCCTTCGTCCAGGCGAGGCGCATGATGTCGATGGCCTCGTCGGTGCGTTCGCGGGCCTCGCTGAGCGGAATGTTGAAGCCCTGGAACTCGATG
>JACQEE010000230.1 GCA_016200725.1 Chloroflexota bacterium | reverse complement strand
TTTTCCGCCTTGCACAGCCCGTCCACGGCGCTTCGAAATCGTCTTGTTGATCTCGTAACTGCGCGACTCGTTGCCCATCGTCCACGCGATAGCCTCTTGCACCGAGACGTCGATGTGCTGGCCCTCGCCGGTCGCCTCGCGGCGGTAGTGTGCAGCGACGGTCGCCGATGTCGCCTCGGCGCCGGCATAGAGGTAGGCCTGGTCGGCAGTGAGGCGCACCGGTTGACGATCGGAGTCGCCAATGACGTACATGAGGCCGCTCATGGCGAGGCAGACGATGTCCGAGCCGTTGAAGTCGCGGTAGGGCCCAGTCTGGCCGAATGGCGTGATCGAGGTGACGATGAGGCGCGGATTGAGTTGCCGGGCGGCTCGACCTTGATCACCTCGCAGCCGAGCTCGGCGAGGATGCGGCCGCAGAGGAAGCCGATGTCGCTGGTGAGATCGAGGGCACGGAACGGTGTGAGGGGGCCGACACGCTGGCCTGTAGGTCTCACTTGCTCATTGCTCCCAGCCGTTCCCCATACGCCTTCGATAGACGTTCATTGTAGTCATGGTCGAGGCGAATGAGCCCCTCGCGCTCCCAGAGTGGCTGGTTGAGGGGTAGTTCGGTAGCCGAGCGCGGCAACTTGTCGGGCGCATTGCCGATGATGCGTTCCTTCTCCAGCCTCGCAAAGCCTCTGGCGTCGAGGCCGAGGAGGAAATGGAGGATGTCAGCGTTGTGTTCGCCGACGCGCGGCGCGGGACGCATCGGCTCCGTGGCCTGTCCGCTGAATCGCGCGGGCATGTGGCGGTTGTGCAGGCGACGACCGACTGCGGGGTGGTTGATAGGCTCGAAGAAGCGGCGTTCAGTCATGTGGGGGTCGAGCATAACATCGCGCGCGTCGAGAACGGGCCCGGCGGGGATGCCGGCGCGTTGCAGCACCCCGAAGGCATCGTGGGCGGTACGTTGGAACGTCCACGTTTCGACGAGGCGGCGCACCTCGTCGCGGTGCTGCCAGCGGCCAGTCTCCGTTGCGAATCGAGGGTTCGCTGGCTGGCTGATTGTGTCGCACAAGCGCTGCCAGTCGCAATCGTTGGTGACCGCGATTGCGATCCAGCCATCCTTGCAGCGGAAGCAGTCGTGCGGTGTGGTGGTGCCGTCGCTGTTACCAGCGGGCTTCGCCACGCGACGGTTCATCGAGAAGTCGAGCACGGCCTCGCCGATATGGCTGGTGACCGCCTCGCGGCCGGCGACGTCGATGTAGGCGCCTTGGCCAGTGCGCTGGCGTCGAAAGAGAGCGAGGACGACGCTCGCGGCCCCGTGCGCGCCGAGTACCCAGTCGCCGTAGGCGGTGCCGCTGTTGCGCGGCGTATCGCCGGTGTAGCCATTCATCGCGGTGAGCCCGCCAGCGGCTTCCATCACTGAAGCGTAGGCGACGAAGTCGCGGTGCGGCCCGGTCTGCCCAAAGCCGGACATCGATACGAGGATGACGCTAGGGTTGAGCTGGCGCAGGCTGTCGTAGTCCAGGTCTAGGTTCTTCATGACGCGCGGGCTGTGGTTCTCGGCCACCACATCGCTGATCTTGACCAACTCACGCACCAACTCGATACCCTTCGCGTCGGAGAGGTTGAGCGTAATGCCCCGTTTGTTGTTGTTCAGCCAGTGGAAGACGCCCGAGCGGTTCCACGGCTCGTCGTCCAGGGCGTTTTCGGCGTAGGCGAGGCGGCGGCTGGGCATGTCGATCATCTGCACCGCTTCGACCTTGATTACCTCCGCGCCCATATCGGCGAGCATGCGAGTGCCGATTGGTCCCGCGTAGGCGCGGGTGAGGTCGAGGATGCGGACGCCTGCAAGGACGCCTGCCATCAGACGATACCCTGCTTTCGCAGCCTGGCCAACTCGCGCTTGGTGACGCCGAGGCGATCGCCCAGCACCTCTTCGGTGTGTTCGCCAAGGAGAGGAGCGCGTCGCAAAGGCGGGAAGGACTTGTCGAGGCGGAAGGGGCCACTGGGGTAGGCGAGGTCGCCAGCCTCGGGGTGCTCGATGGCCTGGAAGAACTGTCGCGAGGCCAACTGCGCGTCGTCGAACAGCTCGCCGACGGTGAGGACGGGCGAGAAGGGCATGCGCAACTCCTGCGCGCGGCGAACGATGTCGTGCTTGTCGTGCGCCTTGAGCCAAGGAAGGACCAACGCATCGAACTCCTGCGGTCGCTGCTGCCGCGCGTAGCGGTCCTTGAACAGCGGGTGCTCGGCCAACTCGGGCTGCTCGACGAGCAGGGCTAGCGACTCGATGTTGCCATAGCCGGGCATGACGATGAGGTGGCCGTCGCGGCAGGGGTAGATGCCCGCGGGATGGCCCCAGGCGTGACGGTTTGGCTTCTGAGTCCGTAGGACGCCCTGGTAGCCATACGTGACATAACTACCTTCGTCGTTGGTGGCCGCGGCCTCGAAAAGCGAGATGTCGACGCGCTGGCCGACCCCGTCGATGTCGCGACGGAAGAGCGCGCCGATCGTAGCGGTGAGCGCCATGACGCCGCCCATGTATTCGACTTGGCGACCGCCCAGTTTCAGCGGCTCGCGGTCCTCGGCGCCCTGCTGGGACATGCCTACGCTCATCGCGCTGAGCGTCAGATTCGTGGCGCGGTAGTCGCAACATGGGCCAGTCTGGCCGAAGTTGGAGATTGAGGTGACGACAAGTCGTGGGTTGATGCGGCGCAGAGAGGCGTAGGAGAGGCCAAGAGAGGGCAGGACGCGGGGCGAGAAGTTCTCGACCACGATGTCGGCGTCGCGGACGAGGCGCTCGACCAGGCTCCGGCCTTCGTCCCGTTTCAGGTCCAGAGTGACGCTGTGCTTTCCTGTGTTCAGGTACAGAAAAAGCGCACTCTTTTCGGGGTGCGAAATGTCGCCGGGGAATGGGCCTGCTTGGCGCGAGGGGTCGCCGGTACGGGGCCGCTCGATCTTGATAACGTCGGCGCCGCTGAGGGCCAGCAACTTCGTGCAGTACGGCCCGGCGACGTGGTGCGTCAGGTCGACGACGGTGACGCCTGAAAGCAGCGGGTCGGCCATGTGTCTCCGCGGCGTTCGTTGACTGCTCCTGAGGGCGCGCCTATTATGGGTGCCACTCTTCCGGCCTGGCAAGAAGAACCTAGCCCCTGCCCCTTCCTGAGAGGGAAGGGGAGCGACCGGCGGAGACGTTTGGCGGGAGGCTGCGGTGGCCTACGAGTTCATCATCCTCGAAAGTGACCCGCAGACCCACATTGCCCGAATCACGCTTAATCGCCCGGAGAAGATGAACGCTCACAATCCGGGCATGATGGAAGAGATCAAGGACGCTATCGACCTCGTCGAGATGGACGATGACCTCAAGGTGCTCATCTTCAGAGGCACGGGCAAATCGTTCTGCTCCGGCGGCGACCTCGGCCAGGTCGGGCGAGGCTACGGTTGGAAGGAGCCCAAGCCCGGCGAGAAGGAGCGGCGTCCGAGTATCCGTCGAAGGCTCACGGTCGACAAGCGCAGCAACGAGTTCTTCCAGAAGATCTTCTACTGCTCGAAGGCCACCATTGCCCAGGTACACGGCTACGCGATCGGCGGTGGCTTTCACATCGCGCTCATGTGCGACATGTGCATCGCCTCCGACGACGCGAAGTTCGGCCACCCTGGCGTACGCATCGTTGGCCCTGGTTACCACCAGAATACGCTGCTGTGGATCCTGCGCCTTGGCGTGACGCTGGCCAAGGAACTCGATTTCACTGGCCGGCTCATGTCTGCCGACGAGGCTTATCGGCGCAACGTCATCAACCAGGTCGTGCCCCTCGATCAACTCGAGGGAGCGACGAACAAGATGGCAGAGACGCTAGCGCAGATTCCCGCCGACGGCGTGGTGATGGGCAAGTTCACCTTCAACCTGCTGTTCGACATGATGGGCGTGCGCAGCGCCTTCGACTACGGGGCCATCGCGCACACACTGGGGACCAATATCCGCTACGAGCCTGACGAAGTGAACTTCTTCAAGTCGCGTCGCGACAAGGGCGCCACTGCCGCCATGCACGAGAAGGACGAGCGCTTCCGAGGCCGGATGGACAGCGATGCGCGCTTCTCAGGTGACAAGGACGCGCAGGCTCCCAAGAGCGACACCTAGCATCTTGCGTTCATGGTGAGCCTGTCGAACCATGAACGCAAACGATACAACCTTCGCGATGGACTTCTCCTTCACGCCTGAGCAGGAGCGCTTCCGCCTCGAAGTGCGTGAGTTCCTCGACCGTGAGTTGCCGCACGACCACCACGACGTTCTGCCAGGGACGCCCGACCCGGCGGAGGTCGAGTTCGCGCGCACGTTCGAGCGCAAGGTAGCCGCTCGCGGCTGGCTGCTCATGCACTGGCCGAAGGAGTACGAGGGCGGCGGCGCGAGCCTCATCGAGCAGGGCGTCTTCGCCGAAGAGTACTACTACCGCCATGCGCCGTCGGCGAACCCAATCGGCATCTTCACCGCTGGGCCGATCATCTTCACGTTCGGTACGGAGGAGCAGAAGCGGCGCTACCTGCCGGGCATCGCGCGCTCCGAGTTGATCTTCGCCGAGGGCTACTCAGAGCCGGAGGCTGGCTCGGACCTCGCCTCGCTGCGCACTCGAGCGGACCAGCGCGGCGACGAGTACGTGGTCAATGGCCAGAAGGCGTTCAACACGCTCGCGCACTACGGCGATGTGCTTTGGCTCGCTGGGCGCACCGATCCGGACGCGCCAAGGCATCGCGGCATCAGCCTGTTCGTCGTCGACATGCACGCGCCGGGCATCACGGTGCGTCCGCACAAGGGCCTCGACGGTGCTCTCCACAGCGACGTATTTCTTGTGAACGTGCGCGTCCCGGCGGCGAACCTCATCGGCGAGAAGAACAAGGGATGGTCGTACATCGGCTTTGGCCTGTACGGTAACATCACGCCGCTGCGGGAGTGGGCGCGACTCAAACGCACGCTCGACGATCTCGCCCAGTACTGCCGCGAGACGCAGCGCGACGGGCGTCCTATGAGTAAAGACTTGCTCGTACGGCACCGCCTCACCGAGATGGCGTTGGACCTCGAGTGTTGGCATTGGCTGGCGTGGAAGACGCTGTGGATGCAGCACGCGAAACAGCCAAT
>JACQEE010000204.1 GCA_016200725.1 Chloroflexota bacterium | reverse complement strand
TCTGAGGTGACTGGCCGGCGTAGCGGCCCACGCAATACGCCCTGGAGTGATCCCGTTAACGTCGCCATGTCGTGCCTCCGCAGGGGCCGAAATTTCGAGCCGCCGGCAGGGTGATGCTCCTTCTCTTCTTCACTATTGGGACGGGGCAGGCGTCCGGCTCATCAAGTACGCGATGAGCGCATCGATATCCTGTTTCGACAACTTCAGGTCCGGGTTCTGGTATGCCGGCGCGAGTTGAGCCATATGGTTGCCCGGCTTTACGGCGTCTGGGTCAGTAAGCCATTCGCGCAGATTATCCTCGGTCCGATCCCTCACGCTGCCTGCAAAGGAATCCCGTGTCGCGAAGTACGTCAAATTCGGCCCAGGAAAGACGGATTGGCCGCTCTCGTAGCCCTTCTCACGCCCTTCCTGCGTGCCAGGCGCTTCGGGACCGCTCGTCGTGTGGCAGAGGAGGCAGCCGTGCGTGGCGAAGACCTGCTGGCCCTGCGCGGCAAGACTCCCAGGCGCAGGAGCGGGTGGCGGCGATTTCTGACTAGCCGCCCATGTATCGAAGTCGGTGGGCGTGCGTGCGACGACGCGCATGCGCATGAGCGCGTGCTCGACACCGCAGAGTTCCTTGCACTGGCCATAGTAAGTGCCAACATCGTCCGCGATGAACCACATCTGAGTGAGCCTATTCGGAAAGACATCCGTTGCCCCGGCAAGTTTCGGTATCCAGAAACTATGAACTACGTCGCCCGACAGCATATCAATCTTGATGACCTTGCCCGTAGGCACGTTCAGTTCGTTGGCGGTGGCGATGCCCAACTCTGGGTAGCGGAACTCCCACCACCACTGGTGGCCAACGACCTCGACCTTGACTGATTCACCATCGGGGGGAGAATGCTGGTCGGCGATTGTTGTGTACGTCGGGATCGCGATGACCACGACTATTGCAAGAGGGATCAGCGTCCAAAACACTTCGAGCTTGGAATTGCCGTGGACCTGCTTTGGCAGAGTGTCGTCGCCCTTTTTACGTCGGAACCTGATGATCGAATAAACCAGCAGACCCTCGACGAGGATGAAGACGCCAACGGCCAACCAGAAGATCAGCAAGAAGAGATCGTTTTGGTCTCGGGCGACCGGGCCTTTGGGGTCAAAGGTTGACTGCGCACCCTTGCTGCAGGCGGCGGCGAAAAGGATGAGGAGGAGGGCACCGAGGAGAAGGACGAGGCGGCGATTCAGGCGAATGCGCGGGAGCATTACGGGGTCTACTCTCCCAGGCTGAACACGTCGCGCGGGGCGCGTTGGCCTTCAGGTTTGGCGGGGTGCTAACCGGGGGAGATGCTAGCACCGCCAACAGATTGTTGTCAAGGGTTTGTACTTAGAATCACAAATACTAGTTCGGGTTGTCACAAACACAAACGGCCACCGCGGCGGACCGCCGTTTCGCGTCCGGCAGCGCGACGCGGGCTACTTGGCGGGGACGCCCGCGAATGGCTGTATGAGCACGCGCACCGTGCCGTCGCTGTCCTTGCGCTGCGTGATGAGGCGATGGCCGGAGTTCTGCGTCCACAGGATCACGTCGTAGATGTTGAGCGCATCGGCGAGGACGGCCTCGATAAGCGACTGGCGATCGGTGTCCGCCTGCTTGCTGATTGCCGCGATGACGCCGGCGCAGTTCTTGCCGCGGCCATCGACGATGACCCAGCCGCTCGGGCTGATGCCAACATCCGCCCGCCCTTCGACAGGCTCAGGGCGAACGGGTTGGACGGCGCGCGGGTCGACGGCACCGGACTTGCGGAGATCGAGTTCGCGCTTGAAGGCGGCGACGGCTTCCCAGGCGACGGTGCGGTTGCGATCGCCGGTGGCGCAGACGGCGCCGCGGACGCCGACGATGTCCGGGTTGATGCGCGCGAGTTCGTTGACGTCGGTCATGCGCAGGTGGCCGGAGAGAGCAGTGCTCATGCCCTGGCTCTTGCCGTCCATCACCATCTCCTTGAGTTTCGCCTCGGGAATGAAGTCGAAGAGGTTGCGGCCATCCTTGGTGAGCGTGTCGATGAGCCAGCCGTCGCATTCGCTCTCGCGAGCGAGGCGCGGCATGAGGAGCGGATCGAGGCCGTTGTACAGATGGTTGTCGGCAAAGAGGGAGCCGATGAGTTTTGTCGTCGAGCCCTTCAGCGCGCTCTTGGAGTCCTTGAGGATTTGCAGCGCGGTCTCGTAGTCAGCCTGCACGAAGCCGACTTTCACGGAGGTGGCGTTGAGTTGCGCGGCGGCATAGACAGCCATCGCGACAGTACCGGCCTGGTTGGGGACGACGCCCAGCGTCACGCTGACGTGCTTCGGTTCCTTGATGGCGCGGCGGACTTCTTCGACGAGCATCGGGTGGCCGGAGCCGACGAGCGCCTCCTGGAGATTCTTCACGTCGATGATGTCCGCGCCGCCCTTGTCGGCCTCGAGCGCCTCCTGCATGTTTTGCACGCTGACCATCAGCATCATGCCGGAACCCGAACCCTCACCTTTATCCTCTCCCGCAGACGGGAGAGGGGAAGACGGCGCAGGGCGAACGGTGTGCGTGGCCGACCCGTTGCGAGGGCCGACGATCGTGGCGGTGCGCTGATCGAGGGCAGGGATGCCACCGACCATCATGGAAGGGCGAGTCGAAGACGGGCGAGCGCCGCTCGCCCCTACCAGCGAGGGGATCGGTCGCAGGGCGGAGACGTCGCGGCGCAGTTCGGCCTTCTCCTCTGGAGTGAAGTCAGCCAGAGGCGGTCGCGTGTGACCGGCCTTCATGCCCATGAGTTCGGCCCAGACTTTGACCATCGGCACGGGCAGCGCGCCGTTGAACTTCTTGACGGTGCGCCCCCACCACTGGTCGGATACGCCCTTGATCGCTTTGAGGTGCTTGTCGTAGAAGGGCTGATCGAGATCGCCCTGGCAGGCGCGCTCGACGAACTGGACGTAGTGGTTCGCGCCAGGCAGGTCGAAGCGCCAGTCGGAGGTGTTGGCGAACATGACGCGCTGCTGGAAGCCAAGTTCCTTGCTCTTGGCGAAGATCCACTCGTCAGGGGTGCTGATGATGGACTGCTTGCCGAGCAAGAGGTGCGTCTCGATGGAGGTCTGCTGGCTGAACGAGGCCTCCTTCACACCGACGACGTGGGGGATGGCGCAGAGGCGCTTCAACCCCTGCGGGCTCATCACGATGCCGAACTGCGGCGAGTTGTAGAACATGATCGCGAGGTTGGTGCGGTCGGCGGCGTGGCGGACGAAGTCGACGACCTGGTCCTCGGTCTTGGTGACCATGTAGGGCGCGGCGATGATGAGCAGATCGAAGTTGAGCGCCTCGGCGTGCTTCGCGAGTGCGTGCACCTGGCGGATCGAGGTGTGGGTGACGTGCGCGCCGATACCCCACTTGCCGGCGGCCGCGTCGGCGGTGATTCCCATGATGCGCTTACGCTCGTCGAAGGTGAGGCTCCAGAACTCGCCCATGCCCCAGGTGCAGCCGCCGCCGCGCGCGCCGAGAGTACGGATGTAGGCGATGTTGGAGCGGAGGCCTGCCTCGTCGACTGCGTCGTCAGGAGTGAAGGGAGTGATGAGGGTTGTCCACTGACCGCGCAGGTGCTCCCACGCCCATTCGCGAGCCTCATGCTTTGTGTACTGCGCCATGGGTTTCTCCCTGATAGGACCTAATACAACCTGACCCCTACCCCAGACCCTTCGCGGACTCAGGGCAGGCTCTAACCCCTTGCCCATTCCCTAAAGGGAAGGGGAGGAACGGGTGGACGCGTCGAACCTCAGCAAGTCTAGGCAGGGGCGTCGAGGCAGTCAACTTGAGCCTTATTCATATTCCCTTGCCTTCCGTTGGTACAATCCGCGCATCTTCACCAAGAGGCATCAGGTGTTACAAAGGCCCATCTGCATCTATGCGTTGTTTGCTGATGGCATGACAGCCGATGGCAGGGGCGGTGTTGATCTTCATCATGTTTACACGAGTGTTCGAATAGGTGGACTACCGAAGAACGAAAAAACATGGGGTCTCCATAGAATGACTCTATACGTGGGAGTCACTGCCCCTCTTGGCAGTCATAAACTGACCGTTGCCTCTCAGTTTGTTCCTGAAGTGCGGAATTTCGATTTCTCGATTAACAACTCTGAACACTTAACGACATGTTTTCCAATAGAAGGTGATTTCCCGCTAGCGGTTGACCCAGGACACGCCACACTCAATATCTTTCGTCTACTTGTCGATGGTCAACCAATCGGGCAAGCGTTTTTGATCGCAGAGCCTTCTCGTTCATCGTAATACCTCAACTTGTTCGCCACAGCGGCGCAATGGGGCAGTTACGAGCGTGCCGCCGAGCGTTCTAACCTCCCCGGGATCCCGCGAGGAATGGGCGTTTAACCCGCCTTTATCCCGCGTTCAAAGCCGCGATATCCCGGCGCTAACCCTCGCGTAACCCGGCCTTAACCCTCCCGTAAGCCGCGCCTATCGTCGCAGCCTCAACAGAAGCGACCCTCCCGCATCCCGGCGGGAATCCCGGGCTGGCGACGATGCAATTTTCATTTCTGCGTCCGTGTGGGGAGGTTAGGAGACGGAATCGAGGGTTGCCAAACCTCCCCGCCACCACGCCCGTTATTGGCGCCGAAGGCAAGAACGTTAATTCTCCACCTCTAATTCCATCCTACGCACGTACGCAAGGGGGAGATGGCACGATGCAAAGCAAGGGCAACGCCCAGTCCAGATACTCAGGCCAGTGAATCGCCTGAGAGATTCAACGCGATACGCTTTTCCGTCTGAGCACGAGACAAGCACCTGCGAAGAAGACCACTGCGAAGGCAGCCAGAATCACCCACTGGCCCAGAAGGCCGTGCGCGAACGTATCGTTGTACTCGACCAGCAGTTGCTTGCCCAGCGGCGACGCCCCGTTCGCGAAGAGGTCATCCATCTTCGCAGTATGGCCCAAGGCTTCGAAGCCATAGCGCGTGGGCATGAAGAACGCGATGGCTTTGCCTACGACTGCCATCGAGGGGATCGACAGAATCGCTCCCGAGAACAGCACGGCTGGAAAGCAGAGCATGGGCAGGGCCAGCGACGCCTGCTCAGGGCTAGTCACTGCGGCGGAAGCAAGCAGACCCAGCGCTAGGGCTGATACGCCGACGAGGAGTAACGTCAGGGCCATCTTGGTGTAGAGGGCGACATTACCATCCGGCAGCCGCTGGAATCCCCACAAGACAAGGAGCATCACCGCTACGACCATCCCAAGCATCGGCAGCAGCACTGTTGCCTTTGACAAGACGTAGGGTGCGATTTTCAGGTTGACCAGCCGCTCCCGGAAAAAGATCGGGAACTCCGTGCAGATTTGCAGCAGCCCATACGTGAGGCCGAAGAAAAATCCATCGAACGCGAGCCAGAACAGGATCATCACTGCAGACGTGGGACTGGGGTCGGCGTACTTGAACGCGCCGCTCCTGAAGAGGATGGCGAACATCATGATGACCATGACCGGCGAGCCGACCAGGATCGCCAGCGTCAGGCGATTTCGCGTGAGCGTCTCAAGATTCCGTTGACTAAGCACGAGCCACTGGTGAATGAAACTGCCCGAACCTGCTGCCGCTTTGAAAGACATTGCTTCCTGTACCGCCGCCGGTGGGCTATCAGATTGCGACGGCGCACGGCCATTGGTTGAGCGAAGGCGCTCGGCCCAGACCTGCGGCCTCTCTACAGCCGCGACCCGCTCATAGATTTGCTCGAAGCCGGACACGTTGAAGTAGGCCAGGGCCTCCTGCGGCGCGCCCGCGTAGGCGATCAGCCCACCGGGAGCCAGGAAGACCACTCGGTCGCAGCCGCCAATATCTTGGGGCGCGTGGGTGGTGACAACAATCGTGCTGCCGGCATCGGCAAGGCGTCGCAGCAAGCGCATCATCTCGCGCCCCGTGGCCGGATCGAGGCCTGACGTGGGCTCGTCCAAGAAGAACACGCCCGGCTTGGTGAGCAGTTCCACGCCGATGCTGGCGCGCTTGCGCTGCCCGCCGCTCAGCGACCCGACCCGTTGCTTCGCCTGGCGCTCCAGCCCCAGAGCTGTCAAGGCCTCGCGTACCAGCGTCTCGCGCTCTGAAGGAGACGCTTCGGGAAGCCGCAGTTTGCCGGCATAGTGGAGAGTGCGCTCCACCGTCAGGTCTTTGTGGACAATGTCATCCTGAGGCACATACCCGAGGCGACTGCGACAGTAGTCGATGTGCGCGTACAAGTCAGTGCCGTTGTAGGTGACATGCCCGGCGGTTGGCGGCTTCACGCCGGCGAGGGCATTCAATAGCGTCGTCTTACCCGCCCCGCTGCCGCCAACAATAGCGACGAGTTCACCAGGAAGGACAGTAAGCGAAGCGTCGTTTAGGAGAACAGGGCCCTTGCCGTCCTTTCCTATCACCACCCTCAGGCCCCTGGCCTCGATCCGTATCGGTGAACCGACTCGTTGAGCTCTGACCTGCGTAGCCATAAAGGTTTCATCCTCCAGGGCCCATTGCCCTAGTTGAACGCGGCCCTTTTTCTGAAATGACAGTACAGAAATGACTGCCCCGCATTCCACGGAGTGAGATGCGTGTGGGGCAGGCTCGTGATGAGTTCGAAGGATGGGCCTAACTCGGTGCTCAACCCCAGAGCGTCGTACCGGGCGACCGGCAGCCCACTGCATTGCGCCGGGCCGTCGAGCGCGAATGTGGCAATGACCGCATGGCCTCCCGGCGCCAGACTCCCGGTGAGCACTTCTCGGTACTTCATTCGATCGATGGGCCTGACCAGGAAATGGAATACTGCTCGGTCGTGCCACAGCGAGAAGGTTTGACCTGGCACAAACTCGGTCACGTCAGCTTCGACCCAGCGTACATCTGCCCCCTTGGGTCCCAACCGGTCCTTCACCGTCTGCAGAGCGACGCATGAGATGTCCAACGCCGTGAGCGACGTATACCCCTCTGCGAGGAGGGAATCAATCAGCGTTGAAGACCCAGCGCCGACATCGATAATCGGATCGCTCTTTGCGATGTTGGCTTGGTGGATCAGATCGAGAGAAGGAGCGGGCCGCGGCTCATACCAGCTCACTTCCGTCGGTTGCTTCTTGCTATAGATTTCGTTCCAATGGGCTCTAAGGTCCAAAGCACGCTTTATCCCTTCGCGCCCTGCCTTCATGCCGGCTTCCTTGCCATGAAATTGATGCCAAGGGTCCCGAAGTTCGCGGCGCTCGAGGACTGTGGCGCATCGCTAAACACGTCGCCGCGCCAGGCGATCGCAAAGCCGCAGAAACCCGCCGCCGTCACCACCACTTCGAGCTCTGCTTCCAGCAGAGCGCCGGCGATTCAGCCGGTCCATAAATCGATCTTCTTCTTCGCCGACTCAGGCACGGCTTTCTGCACGATGATGTCGCCGATCTGCAGGCGTCCGCCCGGTTTGAGCACTCGGAACATCTCGCGGAAGACCTGCGCTTTGTCGGGAGCGAGGTTCACCACGCCGTTGGAAATGACTACGTCAGCCCACCCGTCGGATACCGGCAGGGCTTCTGCATATCCTTTTTTGAAGGTGACATTAACCGCGCCGGAGGTCTGCGCACTGCCGCTGGCCTTGTCCAGCATCTCCTGGGTCATGTCGACCCCGATAACTGCACCGCTCGGACCAACCATCGAGCCGGCGATCAGGCTATCGATGCCCGCGCCGCAGCCGACGTCGACGACGCGCTCGCCGCGATGCAGGACGCTCATACTGAATGGGTTCCCCGTCCCGGCAAAGGAAGCGATGGTCGCCTCAGGGACTTGGGCGATCCACTCGTCCTTGTAGCCAAGCATCGAGGCGAGAGGCCGACCTGTGTGGAAGTGAAATCCCTTCGCGGGGTTCAGCGCGACTTCCGCGTATTCCTTGCTGATCTCGCACCGGAGGGTGTCCTGGTCTACATCGGGCACGGCTACGTGACTTGTCATGGGACGCTCCAATAAATGTCTTGCCGCTCATGGTGCGTCCAAGACGCAGATAAGACAAATACAAGTTTCTGTGGATGTTTATAATCTAAAGATTATGGATGAGCTCAATTACCACCAGTTAAGGGTCTTCTGTGCGGTGGCCCGACTCGGAGGCTTCACGAAAGCCAGCGAGTCCCTGTACATCAGCCAACCGGCGGTGTCTGCCCAAGTGAAGGCCCTCGAACGTGCGGTCGGGGCTCCATTGGTCGAGCGCGAGGGGCGCAACATCCGCCTTACGGAAGTGGGCCGCTTCGTCTACGAGCACGGCCAGCAAATCTTTGCCATCGGCGATTCGCTAGGCCGAGGTGTCGATGCGCTGCTCGGTCTGGAAACGGGACGCCTTGCAATCGCTGCGAGCACGACCCCCGGCGACTACCTGCTTCCGCCCATCATCGGAGCGTTCAAGGAACGCCACCCCAAGGTGGAGGTCGAATTGCGCATCGCCAACACCCAGGTGATCATCCGATCGCTCGCGCAGCGCGAGGTGGACCTGGGGTTCATCGGCGATCCCGTCAAGCACCCCGACCTGACGTTGCTGCAGTTCCGGCTCGATGAGATCGCGTTGTTCGTAGACCCAAAGCACCCGTGGGCACGACGCAAGAACATCGGCGCCAAGGATCTGGCGGGCGCGCACTTCGTCGTACGAGAGCCAGGTTCGGCGACGCGGAAGTGGTCCGAGGAAAGCCTTCGCTCACTCGGCGTGCGTTATACCGTCGCAATGGAACTCGGCAGCAACGAGGCGGTGAAGCGCGCCGTGATGGCAGGCCTGGGAGTGGGACTGCTCTCTCGTTTCGCCTTGGACCTCGAGGTGGCAACGGGAGCGATACGGTCTATCCCTGTCAGGGGCTTCAAATCCCAGCGCTGGCTTTACGTCGTGCACAATCGGCATGCCCACTTCACGCCGACGCAGCAAGCATTCCTTTCGCTCGCTGGGCAAAGCGCCAGAAGTTCTTGATTGTTGCTTGATCGACCAGGCGTCCACAAGGAAGAATACCCCCTGTCGCGGCGGATGCGTAGGACGCTGCTTGTGATACAATTCGCAATGCTTGCAGGACGCCTCACACCCCCGTTGTTCGAGCCTTGTCTCCTGCGAGGCAAGAGATGCTAAGCCGCAGCGGTCGGAAGAGCGGCCCCTCACCCTGCACCCTCTCCCGCAGACGGGCGAGGGAGGAACAATGAAGGTTTCCACTGCGATGAACTCGCCAGCCGTGCTACGCCGACCGGCGCAGGAGGGCGGACCCTCACCCAACCTCTCCCGCAGACGGGAGAGGGGAAAACAGTTGGCGATGGCGTACGTGGCGCTGACGAAGCCGCGCATCATCGTGCTGCTGCTGATCACGGCGCTCGGGGCGATGTTCATCGCAGCGAAGGGCGCGCCGCCTCTCCAGGCGACGCTGCTGGTGATGATCGGCGGAACGCTGGCGGCGGGCGGGGCGAACGCGCTGAACCACTACCTGGACCGCGACATCGACCAGATGATGTCGCGCACACGAAAGCGTCCACTGCCAAGCCAGAAGATTGAGCCGCGCAACGCGCTGGTCTTCGGCATCGCGCTCAACGTCCTCGCGTTCACGATCCTGGCGACGTGGGTGAACGTGCTGAGCGCGTCGCTTGCGGTGAGCGCGACGGCCTTCTATATCTTCATCTACACCTCGTGGCTGAAGCGCACGAGCACGCAGAACATCGTGATCGGCGGAGCGGCGGGCGCGTTCCCGCCGCTCGTCGGCTGGGCGGCCGTGACCGGCGACCTCAACCTCGCGGCGCTCTACCTGTTCGCGATCATCTTCTTCTGGACGCCGCCGCATTTCTGGGCGCTGGCGCTGATGCTGGAGAAGGACTACCGCGAGGCGGGCATCCCGATGCTGCCGGTGGTGCGCGGCGTGCGCGAGACGACGCAGGCGATCATGCTGCACTCGTTGACGCTGATCGCGATCACGGTGCTGTTCTACACGGTCGACGGCGTCGGCTACATCTACCTCTCGGGCGCGGTGGCGCTCGGCGCGGTCTTCCTGTGGAAAGCGGCGAAGCTGCTGCGAACCCAGAGCATCAAGGACGCGCGCAGCCTGTATCTGTACTCGCTGCTGTACCTGGCGCTGCTGTTCGGGTTCATGGTGGCGGACGCGGTGGCGTAAGAGAGATTTAACCACCAAGCACACGAAGCACACCAAGCGGATTGGGATGGGTTGGGGAAGGCTCGGATAGGACGGGCACCCGCCTGAGGCGGACGCCCCTACACAAGAGGCGCGGCGTGGCGACCATCACCGAAGGCGAGTCCGAGTGAGTACGAGCACGCGCGCGGTAGGGCGTATTCAGAGAATTTCGGCGAGCATTCCGCTGCGGACGCTGGGGTGGATGGCGCTCGTTTTGGCGGCAGTGACGGCGGGGCTCATCACCTATGGATCATGGGTGCGGGTGTCGGGGTCGGGCCTGGGGTGCCCGGACTGGCCGCTGTGCAATGGCGGCGTGGTGCCGAAGCAGTCGGTGGCGCAGGTGATCGAGTACGGGCACCGGCTGTTCGCGGGCATCACCATGCTGGCGACGTGGGCGCTGGCCTTCGTGCTGTACAAGCGACGCGTCGAGTCGCCGAGGGCGTCGCTTTTTCTCATCGCGGCGTCGGTGCTGATCCTGGCGCAGGCGCTGCTCGGCGGCGCGACGGTGCTCACCGACCTCTCGGGCTGGGTACGGCTCGCACACCTGGGATTCAGCATGTCGGCGCTGGGAGCGACGACGGCGGGGGCGCTGACGATCCTGGCGAAGGACTGGGAGGAGCCGAAGGCGCGGCTGCCTGTCTTGCCGCTGATCCTCATCGCCATCTCGATCATCATGGTCGGCGGGTCGATCGTGGCGACGAAGAGCAGTTTCGGCTGCACGACGCTACCGCTCTGCGATCATCCGGCGACGGACACGGCGAAATGGCTGCATACATTCCATAGAACGCTGGGGCTGGTGCTCGGCGCCGGGATTGTGCTCGCGTGGCTGCACGTGCTGATTCGAGGGAGCAACAAACCAATACGCATCGCGCTGCTCGGGGCGACGGTGACGGTGGCGGCGCAGATGAGCGTGGGAGCGTTCGCGATCACCCAGCACCTGCCGAACGGTCTACGCATCGCGCACCTGGGGCTGGCGGCGAGCGTGTGGTGGGCGCTGGTGAGCCTGTGGGTGCTGGCGACGGCGCAGTATGGGGAGGCGACGTCTACCCGAGAATCTGACGCTGCGCTAGCGCAAGGTAGCGGGCGCGTTTGAAGGGTGCGGGCGGATTTGAAATCCGCCCCTACAGTAGACGCGACGTGGCGCATCGGCTCGACTCGCGCTATGCTGCGCGCCGACGGGCGACCCACCAAGTCGCCCCTGCGAAGACGCGGGGACGCAGACCAAGAGCGAAGACGCATATCCTGACCCCGACATGTCGGGGTCAGGATGACAAAGGGGATCGCGTGCAACCAATCAATGTGGTGTTTACCTGGCCATCGAGCGAGGAGGCGACGAAGATGGTCGCCGCAGCGGACCCGCGGGTGCGCGTAAAGAAGGCGCTGTACATCGAGCCGGAGGAGCGGCGGGACCTGCGTCGCAAGAAGCGCCTCAACGAACTCGAGCGCTACCCGGTACCAGTGTCGCCAGAGTTGAAGGCGGCGCTGGCCGATGCGGACGCGATCATCGGCCTGGACTACCCGAACGATCTGTTGAAACTCGCGCCGCGGCTCAAGTTGGTGCAGATGATCGGCGCGGGGATCGATCACCTGAACGGCATGGGGCTGATGGAGAGCAACGTCACGCTCACGGTGCTGGGCGGGTGGAGCAGCCTGAACATCGCCGAGTTCGCGGTGACGATGATGCTGATGCACGCGAAACACATGAAGGACTACGTGGTGAACGCGCCGACGAAGGCGTGGAAGCGCTACATGGGCGAATCGCTCTCGGGGAAAACGCTCGGCGTGGTGGGCTACGGGCGCATCGGGTCGGAGACGGCGCGGATGTGCAAGCCGTTCGGCATGCGCGTGCTGGCGTCGCGACGGACGCCAAGCGCAGAGACGACGCCGCACGTCGACAAGATGTACCGCGCGGACCAACTGCACGAGATGCTGCCACAGTGCGACTACATCGTGGTGGCGGTGGCGTCGACGGCGGAGACGCGACACCTGATCGGCGAGCGCGAGATCGCGATGATGAAGAAGAACGCCTTCTTCGTGAACGTGGCGCGCGGCGACGTGGTCGATGAGGCGGCGCTGACGCGCGCGCTCAAGGAAGGGCGCATCGCGGGCGCGGGCCTCGACGTGTTCCAGCAGGAGCCGCTGCCGCCGGAGAGCCCGCTGTGGGAGATGCCGAACGTGATCGTGACGCCGCACACCTCGGGCGCGATCGTGGACTACGCGACGAACGCGGCTAAGTTCTTCGCGGAGAACCTGAAGCGGTTCGCGAACGGCCAGCCGCTGATGAATGTGGTGGACAAGCAGAAGGGGTATTAGGGGGCGGGCGCATCTCAGATGCGCCCCTACTCGGTGGAGGGGCGTCGGTGGCAGGGTCGTGGCGTTGTGAACGGCGTGGCCTCACCCCTCACCCGCCCGATAAGAATCGGGCACCCTCT